>JBGQMP010000126.1:0-5177 GCA_041500685.1 Thermodesulfovibrionia bacterium
GTTTTGATAATCACCTATATTCTCGGCATAGATAGGACTGATTTCCTGATTATCTCTATTACTGTTATCCTTGTCTTGCTTTCGGAGATGATGAACACTGCTGTTGAATATGTAGTGGATATGATCTCCCCAGAATACAGCGAACGAGCAAGAATTGCAAAAGATATTGCAGCAGGTGCCGTTTTCATCACTGCCTTTGGTGCAGTGGTTGTAGGTTATATCGTGATCTTTCCGTACTTCAAAAAAATATTTGAGACAGGTATCCATATATCAAAACACACAAAGGAAGATGTTGCATTAATCTCGACGATTCTCGTTTTAATTTTTATCGTAGTTGTCAAGGCATATATAGGAAAGGGACACCCTTTGCGCGGAGGTATGCCCAGCGGTCATGCTGCGCTAGCTTTTTCCTTCTGGGTAGCTGTCACCTATATCACAGAAAATTTCAACGCTTCATTATTCTGCTTTGTCCTCGCTGTTCTTATTGCTCAGAGCAGAGTAGCAGTCAAGGCACACAGTCCTTTAGAAGTGGTTGTCGGTGCAATCCTGGGAGCAGGGATTACTTTTTTATTATTTAAAGTTTTTTACTAGCGAGAACTTCTCTCCTCCTCTCTCTTGAACAACGCAGATAGGATTATAGAGACTATGCTGACAATGAGTGCTCCTAAGAAAGCAGACCAGAAGCCGTCCACATAAAAGCCGACATGGAACCACTTAACTGCAATTTTTGAGGCCAGCCATAAGGTAATTCCGTTGATGACCAGGAGAAACAGGCCCAATGTTAGGATGATAAGCGGTATGGACAGCAGCTTAAGGATTGGACGAATAACTGCGTTGATGAGTCCCAGGACGACCGCCATCACAGCATATACCGTCCAGGCATTCCCCTCAACGCGTATGCCTGGTACGAACCATACAGCTACGAAAAGCGAGAGACTGGCAATGACCCAACGGATAAGCAGGTTCATCTATTCTTGCCTACCTTAAAATATACCATTATTTCTGCTCCTTATCGACACTTTGTTTTACAGACCCTTTTCAACTTCGCTCCAGTTCTTCTGGTCAGGATTTCTTCTCAGACTCGCAACCAATATCCCTTCTTCCTTCCGCATAAAGGCTAAATCCGTAACTTCTGTTATTCTGGAATAATCTTCTTTCCTTACAGTTCGAATTATCAATTCATCGAAATCTCCATTGTCATTCATTCTTTAATTGAGCACTGCTGACTACACCCTCTATATGGGTACTACTAAACAACTTTAAGGAAATTATATATTGAGGGTCAAAGTGAAAGAGAGCATAACTATTGGGCGTGTTTGAGAGCGCAAAAGGTATTTTGGAAAGCGAAACAAACTGCGATATTATAGCCGATGGCCACTTATCAAAAGCGCCGCCCGCCACCTCGTCCTTCAGTGCGAGGGCGAGCTTCATTAACATTAAGTGTTTTACCCTTTAACTCCTTGCCGTTCAGGCCGTTAATCGCGGACTGAGCTTCGGCTTTAGCTGGCATCTCCACGAATCCAAATCCTCTTGATTCACCACTGAACTTGTCCTTAATAATAGTGGCAGATGTAACCTGCCCGAATGCTTCGAAAGCCTTTCTCAAATCATCCTCGGTAACCTCGCGTGAAAAATTGCCTACGTAGATATTCATTCTAACCTCCTTTTTATCATGAACATTATATCAGAATTTCGCCTACCTTCAAATTCCCTATTACTGTCCAAATGATAGCTGGTATAAGACTGAAAATAAAACACATTAGTTTCACCTCTATACTTTTAAGTTTAAGTTATTTATGTAAGAAAATGAAAGGCCAACCTTTCTCGTTCATATCCTTACAGGTTAGTAAACACTACCAGAATTAGAATATAGCCGAAATCTTTCATATATACCATCTATCGATTAGCAGTTGTAATATACAACATTATTATCAGATTTAAAAGTCGAATATTATTAGGAGGAAGAAGTTCTTGCTGGGGGAGTAATAAGGTTCCCTTCAATAAAAATGAGATACCAAATCCCCTGCGTTACTTTAGAGATTCTTACTGACAACCATCAATCATTTATTCCATCAAACTCCGAATTCTCAGGGATCGGGTAGTATCTCTGTGATATAATTCCTGAGGGTAATTACATGGACACCATTGAAAAGCTTAAAGTTCTGTCGGAAGATTCGCAGTACGATCTGGCCTGTGCATGTGGCACCAATAAAGATGACCGTCGCAAGAGAGGATCAGACAATAAATGGCTCTATCCGGTTACACTTCCGCAGGGAGGATATTCAGTCCTTTTGAAAACCCTCCTCTCCAATGCCTGCGCGAATGACTGCAAGTATTGCCCGCTGCGATCCGAAACAAACGTGCGACGCTGTTCACTCAGACCGGAAGAAGTTGCTGACATATTTATGCAATATCTGAAAAAGAAAATGGCATTTGGTCTGTTCCTGAGTTCCGCTGTCATCAATAATCCGGACTATACTATGGAGAAGATCAATGCAGTAGCCCGTCTCCTCAGATACAGACATAATTTCGGGGGCTATATACATCTGAAAATTATCCCTGGTGCATCAGATGCGGCAATTGAAGATACCCTGTCACTGGCGAGTGCAGTATCCCTCAATATCGAGACACCCGGCAAAAAACGCTTTGATCTGCTTTCGAACAAAAAAGATTACTTGAAAGATATTATTCGTCCCCTGAAACTACTGGGCAAGCTCACAGCCCCGGGCAATAGGTTTTCGAGGGTAAAATGCACCACCCAGTTCATTGTCGGGGCATCTGATGAGACGGATTCGGAAATCACAGAATACATGTTCGGTTTGTATAATCGTTTGAATTTTAAGCGTGTATATTTTTCGGCTTACCAGAAAGGTCTGGGGGATCCAGATATTCCTGGTGAAAGGCAATTAGTGTCTAATCCGGAAACACCCTTTATGCGGGAGCACCGTTTATATCAGGTGGATTTTCTTATCCGCAGATATGGTTTCACGGAAAAGGATATCATCCCTGACGAACGCGGCAATCTGAGATTGGATAAAGACCCTAAAGAAGTTTGGGCAGACAACCATCCCGAATATTATCCTGTCAGGATCAACACATCGGGCAAAGAGGCGTTATTGAGGGTACCCGGTCTGGGACCGAACACTGTCAGCAGGATACTGAAGATTCGGCGGGATAGAAGGATCACCCGTCTCGAAGATTTGGGCATAAAGGGAAAACGACTCGAAAAGATAAAGAACTATGTAATTTTTGAATGATCTTCCTGTAAGTAGGCACACCTGATTCCCACTACATTCTTTTGGCTTGACATTTGTAGGAGGATAATGCATTAATAGAAACGATTTCTATTTAAACCTGAGGACCACATATGTTCAATGATTTCCCTCTGACTTTAAAAAAATTAAATCTCAAGATAACGCCCAAAAGGGTAGCCATTCTTGAGATTCTCATGAAAGAATCAGTCTTTTTAAGTCCAGAAGAAATTTGGCAGAAAATGAAAAGGCAATTTGTGAAAATAGGTCTCCCAACGGTCTATCGGAATTTAGAAGAACTTTCTGAAGGAAACATCATATCGAAAGTCAATCATCCAAACCGCCAGCTTTACTACTACCTTTGTCATAACCAAACTCATCATCACCATTTTATCTGCCTTTCATGCCGTAAAGTAGAAGACATAAACTTGTGCGGAGCAAAAGAGGTCGAAGAAGAAGTAAAAAAGAAAATAAAGGGAAAGGTACTCTCACATATCCTGCAGGTTAACGGACTTTGCAAACATTGTTTGAAGAAGAAAACACATGAAATCTAATCCTCTATTAGTATTTATTTCGCCTACAAATTCCCCCTACCCCCCTCTGACCCCTCTGTGTCCCCCCTTAGTAAGGGGGAAATTAAAGGGGGGTAACGGGAGGTTATCTTTACTCTCCTTTTTGTCGCGATGCTGTATCTGTTTTTTATTTTTAGTCATAACCTTAATTTCGATCTCCTGCGAGAAAAAAAACGAAAAAGTGAAAGAAGAAAAAAAACTCAAGGTTATTACGAGCCTATTTCCCCTCTATGATTTTGCCAGGAATATAGGAAAACAAAAAGCAGATGTCACCTTGCTACTTCCTCCAGGTGTAGAACCTCATGCCTTTGAACCGAGACCAGGAGACATTTTAAAAATAAATGAGGCAGACATTTTTATCTATACCGGCAGGTTCATGGAACCATGGGTTGAAGATATCTTGAAATGCCTCAGCAGTCAGGGACCACTGATACTAGATTCGAGCAAAGTTATCAGGCTCATGGAGGAAGAAGGTAAAATGGACCCCCATATCTGGCTTGACTTCTCCAACGCAAAGAAAATAGTCGTCAATATCCTTGACGGCTATTTAAAAAGAGATCTTGCCAATAAAGATTATTATCTGAAAAATGCCGAAGAATACAAAAAAAAGCTTGATGAGCTTGATAGAAAATTCAGAGATTCTCTTTCATCCTGTAAGAAAGATATTATCATCCATGGCGGCCATTTTGCCTTTGGCTATTTAGCAAAGAGATACAATCTGAAGTATATTTCTGCCTATAAGGGATTCTCGCCTAACGCAGAGCCCACTCCGAAAAACTTGATTGAACTCACTAAAAAGCTGAAAGAGCATGACATAAAATATGTATTCTATGAAGAATTGATTACTCCAAAAGTCTCAGAAGCGATTGCAAGGGAGATAGGGGCAAAACTCTTGATGCTTCATGGTGCTCATAATATTACAAAAGATGAGATGGATCGAGGAGTAACCTTCATATCTCTTATGGAACAGAATCTCAACAACCTTAAGGTTGGACTTGAATGTCAATAAACATTCTATCCACTGAAGGTCTTAGCTTTCAATATAACTCTTTAGAGGTTTTGAGTGACATCTCTTTCAGTATAAATGTTGGAGATTATATCGGACTCGTAGGCCCTAATGGTTCTGGTAAGACCACACTCATCAGGATCATCCTCGGACTTATGAAGCCAAAAAAAGGAAGTATTTCTCTCTTTAGGGCAGAACACCGGAAGTTTAAAGATTGGTATCGAGTCGGTTATCTTCCACAAAGAACCCAGTTCAACCCTTATTTCCCAGCTATGGTCAAAGAGATTGTCTCCTCAGGGCTTTTTTCAAGAAGGAGATTCCACAAAGAACCCGATAAATCTGAAGAAA
>JBGQMP010000127.1:0-5154 GCA_041500685.1 Thermodesulfovibrionia bacterium
AGGGAAAAAGAAGAACGAGAAGCGCTCATTCTTTCCTCTCTGCCAATGGCTTTTTACACAGCGCAACCCTCAGACCACTTTGGTTGGGTATGGGTCAGCGAACAGATTGAACGAATCTCAGGATTTACAGCCAATAAATACGTAGAAGAAAAGCATTTCTGGGCATCAAGAATTCATCCTGAAGACCATGAAAGGGTATCAAAGAAATTTGAAACGATCTACGATAAAGGCTCAATTGGAGCCGAATACCGCTGGCAGTGTGCCGATGGCTCGTACCGCTGGTTCTATAACCAGGCAGTTCTCATAAGAGATGAGCAAGACAATCCGAAGGAGATCATAGGAACATGGCGGGATATCACCGAGCGCAAGCAGGTGGAGAAGAGTCTGATGGAGGAGAAGTACTTCTCTGATTCAATAATAAATAGTCTGCCAGGAATCTTCTACCTTTTTGACGAAAATGGTCGCTTCTTACGATGGAATCAGAATTTAGAAATGGTTACCGGGTACCCGGCAAAAGAGTTGTCGGAGATGAGCCCCTTTGATTTCTTTTATGGTGCAGACAAAAAGTTGATGGAAGAGAAGATACGGGAAGTATTCATTGATGGTGCATCTGCTGCGGAAGCGAATTTGGTATCCAAAGACGGAAGGCAGACTCCTTATTTCTTCAAGGCTATGCGCTTTATTTCAGGTGATAAGAATTTTCTCGTCGGAGTGGGGGTGAATATAACTGAGCGCAAGCAAGCGGAAGAAAAAATCCGCACGCTCAATGAAGAACTTGAGCAACGTGTTTTTCAACGGACTGCACAGCTTGAAGTTGCCAACAAGGAGCTTGAAGCCTTCAGCTATTCTGTCTCTCACGACTTACGTGCACCACTACGGGCAATTGATGGATTCTCACGTATCCTGCTGGAAGATTATGCCGACAAATATGATGCCGAGGGTAAACGCCTTGTGAATATCATTAGGAGCAACACGAAGAAGATGGGGGAACTGATTGATGACCTTCTTGCCCTCTCGCGTTTAGGTCGCAAAGAGATTGAGCTATCGGATATCAATATGGATAAACTGGTAAAGGGGCTGTTTGATGAACTCGCTCTCGATACCAATAATGGGAAGGTACACTTTAATATTAAACCACTTCCCCCCGCCCGTGGCGACCAGGGAATGATTCACCAGGTCTTTGCTAATCTCCTGCTCAATGCCATAAAGTTCACGAAACCCAAAGAGACAGCAGAGATTGAAGTCGGCGGATATACTAAGGATTCAAACAATGTTTACTATGTCAAAGATAACGGAGTGGGGTTTGATATGCAGTATAAAGATAAACTGTTCGGTGTTTTCCAACGACTGCATACCGAGGAATTTGAGGGAACAGGTGTAGGACTAGCCATAGTTCAACGCATAGTTAAACGACATGGTGGAATGATATGGGCTGAAGGAAAGGTGAATGAAGGGGCAACATTTTATTTTGCATTACCTTGTAAAGGAGGATAGACAGGAATGGGAACAAATGAAGTTGAGATTCTTTTAGTAGAGGATAATCCAAACGATGCCGAGTTAGCGATAAGGGCTTTGAAGGCGCATAATCTTGCGAACAAGTTAACTTGGCTGAAGGATGGTGTAGAGGCGCTCGATTTTATTTTTGCTCAAGGCCAGTATGCTGATCGGTCGATTGATGATGTTCCGAAAGTGGTATTACTGGATTTGAAGCTTCCCAGGGTTGGCGGATTGGAAGTGTTAGAAAAGGTCAAGTCTGATAAGCGGACCAAGACGATTCCTGTTGTGGTGTTAACGTCTTCTTCAGAGGAGCGTGATATTGTGACGAGTTACAATCTTGGTGTCAACAGCTACATCTTAAAGCCCGTTGACTTCGATAAGTTTAGCGATGCTGTAAAAGAGGTCGGCCTCTACTGGTTGCTTAAGAATAAGGTATAACAAAAGTTCAAGTAATTGCAGATGCTACAAAAAGAAATGCTGGTCTTGGTGATAAAGCGATGGCTGAACCCAGTGTTCTCAAACTCTTTTAAATGGTATTTGACTGGGAAGAAGAAGATTTTTTGTATCTTTTTGATAACCTTACTGTCAACAGTGTGCTTGGCGAATGCAAGTGAACCAGGAGAGGAGCATCAGAAAAATCTGAAAGATCTCGGTCTTGAGGAATTGATGAATATTGAGGTTGCTACTGTTTACGGCGCCTCAAAATATGAACAAAAAGTAACCGAGGCTCCTTCATCAGTGAGCATCGTTACCGCAGATGAGATCAAAAAATACGGTTACCGCACACTGGCGGATGTCTTAAATAGTTTAAGAAGCTTTCATGTGACCTACGACCGGAACTACTCTTACCTTGGTGTACGAGGATTCGGTCGCACAGGAGATTACAACAGCCGTTTTCTTGTACTAGTAGATGGACATCGAATCAATGATAACATCTATGATTCAGTTTTGATAGAAACAGGGTTCATTCTTGATATCGATCTTATTGACAGGATAGAGGTAATCCGGGGTCCAAGTTCTTCGCTGTATGGAAGCAACGCCTTTTTCGGGATTATCAATATTGTTACAAGAAGCGGACAGGATGTGCATAGTGTTGAAGTCTCAGGTGAAGCAGGCAGCTTCGATACATACAAAAGCCGTCTCAGCTTTGGCAACAGGTTTGAAAATGGCATAGAGATGATTTTCTCTGGATCTCTCTTTGACAGCAAGGAGCAGGATCTGTTTTTTAAGGAATTTGATAATCCAGCTACCAACAATGGTATTGCTCAAGGTTGTGATTATGATCGAAACTACAGCCTCTTTTCAAAACTTTCTTACCAGGATTTCACCCTTGAGGGAGCCTATGCCTCAAGAACAAAAGGAATTCCAACAGCCTCCTATGAAACAGATTTTAACGATCCTCGAAATCGAACTGTTGATGAGGAAGGCTATGTGGATCTGAAATATGAGCATGATTTTCAAAACAAGTTACTAATAATAAGTCATCTCTACTACGATATTTATAAATATAGTGGTGATTATATCTATTCAGGAGTTGTGAGTAAAGATTTTGCCAAAGGTGAATGGTGGGGTGGAGAGGTAATGTTGAACAAAACACTATTGGACCGACATAAATTTACTGTAGGTGCAGAATATCAGGTCAATTCAAAACAAAATCAGAAAAACTTCAATGAAGATCCTTTTGAAATGATTCTCGATGACAAACGAAGATCTAAGAGATGGGCACTTTATCTACAAGATGAATTCACAATCTTGAAAAATCTGATCTTGAATGCTGGTGTACGCCATGACCATTATGATAAATTCGGGGGGACTACAAATCCAAGGCTCGCTTTAATCTATAGCCCCTTTAAAAAAACAGCTTTCAAGCTTCTCTATGGTACCGCCTTTCGCATACCAAATGTTTATGAACTTTACTACAATGTATCACCCCAGAAAGGGAATCCTGACCTTAAACCTGAAGAAATAACGACGTATGAGTTGGTTTATGAGCAATACCTTGGAAAAACCATCCGTCTGACTTTTGGAGGTTTCTCTAACAAGATAACAGATCTTATAGATTCGAAAATTGACCCCACAGATAACCTTTTAGTGTTCAAAAATGTTGATGAAATTAAAGCTAACGGCTTTGAAGTAGAACTTGAAGGCAGATTGAATAGTGGGCTGAAGGGTAGAGTTAGTTACACCCTCCAGAAAGTCAAAAATGAGCGGACAGGCGAAACCCCGGTGAATTCTCCTGAACATTTAGCGAAGTTTAACCTTATTGTACCTCTCCTTCATGACAAAGTCTTTACAGGTATGGAAGTACAGTACACCAGCAAGAGAGAAACCCTTGCTGGTAAAGATACAGATGATTTTTTTGTTACGAATGTTACGGTTTTTACTCAGAAGTTACTCAAAGGATTGGAAATCTCAGGAAGTGTCTATAATCTTTTTGACAAAAAATACAGAGACCCGGGATCGGGAGAACACCAACAGGATAGTATTGAACAAGATGGCAGGAGCTTTCGTTGTAAGCTTACGTATACATTTTAGTATTTACAGGAAGAATGAGTAATCGCGTGAAATATAAAGATGTATGAAAGTAATGAAAACTATTGCGAAGTTTTTAAATCTGTTCATTATCCTCGTATTATCTATGGCGATTAAGGTCACAAGCGCAGATGCGCAACAGCAGAAGCTTGGCGAGTATGAGGTCAAGGCAGCCTTTATGTACAACTTTTTGAAGTTTATCGAGTGGCCAGATAACGCTTTTTCTGATTACCATACCTCCATAAACCTTTGTGTTCTTGGCAATGATCCATTTGGCAGTACCCTCGACTCTGTCCAGGGAGAGACGATTAAGAACAAACAAATCATAGTAAAACATTATAATGATGCCCGAGGTCTGGAAAAATGCCACATTTTATTTATTAGCAGGTCGGGGGAAGAACATCTAACACAGATACTCAAAACTCTTAAAGGCTTGAACATCTTGACTGTCAGTGATACAAAGGGTTTTGCACAACAGGGCGTGGTAATAAATTTTTATATAGAAGAGAATAGGGTACGATTTGAAATCAATCAGGACGCAGTGAATCGATCGGGGCTAAAGATTAGCTCAAAGCTTCTGAATCTTGCAAAAATTGTTCATGACGAGGGCAGATAATGGTTAGGCACTTCCTAACAAATTTAACTATCAAGCAAAAATTGATTCTGATCAGTCTCCTTACGACGGGAATTGTATTGCTTTTAGCCAGTTTAGTTTTAATCACACAAGAGATAATTTCGTTTCGCAGTTCACTGGTAAATGATCTCACGATTCAAGCAGAGATCGTAGGCAATAATAGCACAGCCACCCTGTCTTTTAATGATAAGAAAGCCGCGGAGGAAATCCTTTCTGCGCTGAGAGCTGCTCAAAATATCATGAATGCTGTGATTTATTCAAGAGATGGTAAGGTGTTTGCCAAATACAAAAGATATGATGTGCAGGTAGACTTTTTGCCTCCAGCACCTCAAGAAGATGGGTATCGTTTTGGGATTGACCACCTATCAGTTTTTCATCGTATTATTCTTGACAACAAGCCTATCGGTACAATATACATACAGTCTGACTTGAAGGCAATTTACTCTCGCCTTATATGGTATGCAGGTTCTCTTATTATGGTTATGATTATG
>JBGQMP010000128.1:0-5143 GCA_041500685.1 Thermodesulfovibrionia bacterium
CAATCATGAAGTCCTCAATAATATCTTTAGCCCTGTTCTTCATTTCGACCTCAAGATCTTTAAGCTCATCTGCGTCAAACACCGGCCGTGCCTCTATGGTTTCGAGATTTAGCGCACCGTGCATGTACCGGAAAGCCTTCATGCCTTGAGCTACCCGGTCTTGTAAGAGAAGGTTTTCGCTAAGACCCTCGATCGCGTCAATCCCTCCCGGCATCGGCCCGTGACCTTCAAGCCAGGCAGCGACGCTATTGTATGCGAGCTTTGCATGGTTGTGCACTGTTGCTCCATAGATCTCATAAGTCTGGGGCGCCCCATCCTCAGCTATCATCATTTCAATGACGATGGCAAGACGATCTGTCTCATAATTGAGAGAGGTATAATCGTTAGACAGTTTTTTAGGAAGCATAGGAAATACCTCGGCTGCAGTATAGACAGAGGTAGTGTTTTGCCGCGCATGATCGTCGATGGCTGAACCCTTCTTGACAATGGCATCTACGTCTGCAATGGCAACCAGGATCTTCACTGAACCTTGAGACATAGCCTCGGCAACAGTGAGTTGGTCCAGATCGCGAGAATCATCATTGTCGATTGAACACCAGGGGAGGTTTCTTAGATCACGTGTCGGCTCTTCAGTTCTTGTTGCAGGTGCATTGATTCTGGCGAGCTCAGTTAGTGCTTCAGGGGAAAAATCAGGTAACAGTCCGCGCTCCAGCATCGCCCGGCGGGCAATGCTTTGCAGCATAGCACGATGACTTTTAGCGTTCGAATCCATCATAGGCGAACAACTGTATTAATAACAATATTTCTTCACAAAACACTATTACTTGTAATATGCACAATTATATCAGATGTTAAGTTGGTTTATTCCAAGAAGAAGTTGTTGTTTGTTGCATCTGTGGCTTTAGAAATATGTATCGTTATGACAACAATTGCTCACTATTTCTGTCCTTCTTAACACAGAATCCGGATAATGAAGAAATAGAGAGACATAGTTTATAATTATCCACAATTGACACAGAAGATGCTTTTCTTCATGTACCCATGTAATGGAAAAGGTGTACTTTTATGAAACTATTCTCTTTTAGAAATATTATCTTACTATTTATATTCTTTCTTATTCCTCACATTCTACATGCATCGGAAATATTTTCTGTTCAGGCTGGTGCATTTTCTATAAAAACCAATGCACAGAATCTCCTTATGGTTTTAAAAAACTATGGGATTGAATGCACTATGTACGATATAGGAGGTCTCTATAAGATTTATTGCGGTAAATTCAGCCAGAAATCAGAAGCCTATTCCTTAAAAAAGGGATTGTCCTCCCTTGGATATAATTCTTTTATTGTTCAGAAAATTACTAAAACTGCTCAAGATACCTCAGGAGCGGACAACTCTACAAATAAATCCCCTGAAGCCCCTTTAGCAGTACCGAATAAAACAAATCAACCTTCTTCACCCAAAGTTACTTTTCCACTTGAGGTTGCTCAACCTTCTAAAGAAAAAACTGACACAAAATCACAGGAACATAACCAAAAAATAACTACACCTCATGCCCCTATTCTCCTCAACCGTGTTGTTGCAGTAGTAAACAAAGAAGTCATTACATGGAGTGAACTCTACAAGACAATGGAATATGAGGCAACAACACAGATCAAGAACGTGAGTGAAGAGGAGCGAAAGAAAATATTCAAAGAGAGCGAGGCTTCCTTCCTTGAAACCTTTATCGATGTGAGGCTCCAGCTCCAGGAAGCCAGGAATCTGGGGCTTGAGGCTACTCCTGAGGAGATAAAAGAGACTATAGAGAATATCCAGAAGAAGTATTCCATGACACAGGCAGATTTCGCAGAGTCTCTCAAAAAAGAAGGACTGGGCCTCGAGGAATATCAGAAAAGACTCTCCGATGAGTTACTCATCAACAAGGCAGTCAACTATCAGATACGAAACAAGATTGTTGTATCCGATGCTGAAGTGAAACGATACATGGAGACAAATAAAGAAGCCTTCAGTGGTAGTGAAACGTATAAACTCAGACAGATCTTCTTTAAGAAACCAGAAGGTACTATGGATAAAAAACCCATAGAGGAGAAGGCCTTGGAAATCATCAAGAGACTGAAGGGTGGTGAGGACTTCTCTGCCCTTGCAAGGGTGTATTCTGAGGACCCTTCAGGAAGGCTGGGAGGTAACCTCGGTTTTGTCAACAAGGACCTCCTGGCAAAGGAATTTGTTGAAGTCCTCTCTGGTATAAACGTAGGGGATTTCAGTATGCCCTTCTGGACCGAGCGGGGGCTTCATATTATAAAACTCGATGAAGAGGTCTCTGCACAAAACATAGATAAGGTAAAGGAAGATGTTCGGAAACAATTAACAGAGGAGCAGTTCTCAGATAAATACAAGAGCTGGATTAAAGGCTTACGTGAAAAAGCTTACATAGAAATACGTCTGTAAGATAGGCAATGTCAGTTTTAAAAATTGGTGTCCTTGCATCAGGAAGAGGCTCAAACTTTCAGTCAATTATAGATGATATAGCATCTCAGCGGCTGAAAGCTGAGATAGTTTTATTGATAACTGACAATCCTTCAGCCTTTGCTATCAAGAGAGCAAAGAAACATGGCATCGAATACCTCATGATGCTATCGAAGGAGTATCGCTCAAGGGATGATTTCTTTATAAGGATTGCTGAGGAACTAAAGAAAAGGGATGTTGGTCTGGTTGTTTTGGCCGGTTTCATGAGGATCATAGGAAAACCCTTGATTGATGCCTTCCCAAACAGGATAATGAATATCCACCCTGCTCTCCTGCCTTCATTCCCGGGATTGCACGGCCAGAGACAGGCCCTTGAATACGGCGTAAAAATCTCCGGATGCACAGTCCACTTCGTGGATGAAGGCATGGATACTGGTCCTATCATAATACAGGCAGCCGTCCCGGTACTTCAGAATGATACAGAAGAGACACTTTCAGAAAGAATACTCAGATACGAACATAAGATATACCCTGAGGCTATAAGGTTATTTTCAGAGGGGAAGATAGAGGTAGAGGGTCGTAAAGTCAGAATCAAGAGGTATAGCCCCGTTGATACCTCCATGATAAATCCTTCGTTAACAGGAAAGGAATGAGAATTTCAGGAGGTCTTGCAAAGGGAAGACGGATAGCTACAAAGAAACTCTTTTCCAAGTCACCAAAGGATGAAGAGCTCAGGCCCACTTCTTCTAAAGTCAGGGAAGCACTTTTTGACATACTTAGGGATAAAATTGAAGGGGCAAGCTTTGTTGATCTCTATGCCGGCACAGGCACAGTTGGACTTGAATCACTGTCAAGAGGTGCGGCCAAAGCTGTCTTAGTAGAACCGAACATGTTAAGGGCTAAAGCCATTAAAGAAAATGCTGCCAAGCTCGGTTTTAACGAAAAGGTAACAGTCGTGGAAAAACGGGCACAGGAATTCGTTAAAAAGACTTCTGCTGAAAAGAAAAGGTTTGATATCTTTTTTATTGACCCACCCTATTTCTCAGAAGAGATCGTGAAGATCCTCCCCATGGTTGGAGAAAAGGGACTTTTAAATGACAAAGGCACGGTCATCGTAGAACATTTCTCCAAAATAAAATTGCCTGAATCCGTGGGTGAATTAAGGATGATCAGAAGTTATCGATATGGCGATACTACGCTAACGATTTACACAAAAAAGAAAGAAACAGAAAAGATTGGAGGATTCGTTGAAGAAGATTGCAGTTTATCCAGGGACATTTGACCCTTTTACTGCTGCGCATATAGACATTGTAAAAAGAGCACTTCGGATATTTGATGAAATAATAGTAGCTGTCGCACCAAGCCAGAAAAAAAGTCCTCTTTTTACTCTCAAAGAAAGGCTGAACATGATTAGAAAATCCGTAGAGGGTCTTGAGGGCGTCATGACCGAGACACTCCAAGGTCTGCTTGTAGATTATGTTGAGGCGAAAAAAGGGACTGCTATCATCAGGGGTCTGAGGGCTGTCTCTGATTTCGAATACGAATTACAGATGGCTCTTATGAACAGGAGACTTCATACAGATATAGAAACGGTCTTTCTTATGCCAAGCGAGGAATACAGCTTCCTGACTTCAACGATGGTAAAAGAAGTTGCATCCTTTGGTGGCTCTGTGAGAGGTCTGGTTCCGGAAGTGGTTGAAAAGGCATTAAAAGATAAATATAAGATCATTGAAGATTTTGTGGAATAACTTTAAAAGGCAATGGTTCTGTGGACAAAGAGGCTCTTTTGATAATTGACATGCTGAATGACTTTGTTCTCGAAGGCGCTCCCCTCGAGGTTCCTGAAACGAGGAAGGTAGTACAGAATATAAAGAGGGAAATCGACAAAGCAAGGGCTCAGAGAAATCCTGTTATCTACATCTGTGATACCCATGCACCAAATGATAAGGAATTTTCCAAGTTCGGCTGGCCTACTCATGCTGTAAAAGGCACGAAAGGTGCAGAAGTGGTTCATGAACTCAAGCCTCAGAAAGGTGATATAGTGATAGAAAAGACTACGTATTCAGGATTCTATAAAACAGACATTGATGAGACCCTTAAAAAACTCGACGTTCATAGCCTGAGGCTTAGTGGATGTGTGACCCACATATGTGTAATGTTTACGGCATCAGATGCTGTATTGAGAGATTATAAAGTCACCGTAGTAGAAGATTCAGTAGCAGGACTTTCAAAGGAAGACCACGATGCGGCAATAAGGATTATGAAGAATGTGCTGGGTGTGAAGATAGCTTAAAATGGCCATTGAATAAATAAAAAACCGTATGCTAATGTAAAGCAAGTAAAAATGTATTGAGTAGGTTTGACCGCAAAGGTTGGACCAAAAAACCATGAGCCCGCCCAGAAAAAAGGTGCATGTTTTCATCGTCTCGGACGCAACAGGGATTACGGCTGAGATGGTGATAAACGCTGTCTTGGTGCAATTCAAAGAGATAGAACCTACCTTCAAGAAATTTCCCTATATCAAGACGAAGGAACAAATAAATGCGATCCTGACTCAGGCCGAGGCAGTGAAAGGTATCGTCATTTACTCCCTGGTCTCACAGGAACTCAGGGCATGGATTCGCAGAGAAAAACGGAAAATAAACGTCTATGCCATCGATCTTCTTGGCCCACTCCTTGA
>JBGQMP010000129.1:0-5133 GCA_041500685.1 Thermodesulfovibrionia bacterium
GCAACCTCTGTCTTTCCATATCCGACGTCCCCGCAGATGAGTCTCTCCATCGGTCTTTCTGATTCCATATCTTTTTTGATATCACTGATAGCCACTGTCTGGTCAGGCGTCTCTTCATAAGGGAAAAAACTGTTAAATTCCTTATGGAGCTCGGTATCAGGGCTAAAGGAGAAACCCTTGTGGACTTCTCTCTCTGCATAAAGGGCAACAAGCTTCTCTGCCATCTCGTGTATTTTTCTCCTTACCCTTTCCTTCGTTCTCTGCCAGGTTTTTCCTCCGAGTCTGTCAATCTTCGGTATAACTCCTTCTTCAGAATGATATTTTTGGATGCTATTAATACCCTGAAGAGGTAAATATAGCCTTCCACCTTCATAATCGAGCATCATAAGATCTTCTTCAATACCCTCAACACTCTGGTGTACAAGACCGCGAAATTTTCCAATGCCATGGTCTCTGTGGACAACAAAGTCACCAGGCATGAGATCATCGAGGGATGTAATGAGCTTAGATACCTTCGACTTTTTGATTGGTCTATAGCCAGGCCTTCCACGGAAAATCTCTTTCTCCGTTAAAATTAAAAGACCCGGAAAGAAAACGCCTGATGAAAGGTCGCCAACAGTAATCGAAACTCTTCCTTCATAATCAAGAAGGTCTGTTTTATCAATAAGAGGTGCAACGACATCCCCATCCCTCAATATCTCTTTCAGCCTTTCCGCCTGGCCCCTCGATGAGGAGATAAGGGCTATCCTGTTTTCCCTCAGAAGCAGCTTAATCTTTTGTGGTAGCTCCTCAATATGCTTTCTCTCCTCAGGCATTATCCCAAGACCTGTTAGAGAAAGCATTCCGACTTCATGACCAGGACCCTTGAGGGAATATCTTGAAAGAAAAGTAATATCTTCAGGAAGTCCTTCTCTTTCCTGAATAGAATCAGAAAAGAAATATTCCACAGTACCCATGATCTCCAAAAGAGTTCCGCCCGAAGAAGGTTCTTTCGCCGGGAAAATTGAACACTCAGAGACTTCTTCCTTTGATAACTGTGATTCGACATCAAAGGTCTTCACGGATTCTATCTCATCACCGAAAAACTCAACTCTCAAGGGGTTCTCCAATGTCGAAGGAAAGATGTCAAAAAGCCATCCACGCTGGCTGTATTCCCCTTTTTCAGATACAAGGGAAACCTGTCTGTATCCCATCTCTTTCAATCTTTTGTCCACCTCTGTTCTCTCGATCTCCATCCCTTTCTTGAGATGCAGAACCATTTCCTCTATCTCTCTCTGAGACCATACAGGTGAGTTAAAAGTCTTAAAAGAACAGACGAGGGAATCCCATTTTTTCAATGAGTAGATTTTCTTTGCCCTTTCTCCAGCAAAACCATCAGGTTCTGGCAGAAAAGTAATAGGGTCCTTCTTTAAAACTTCTCTGAAGAAATTAATGTCTTTACCTAACTCTTCTGCACGTTCTTCTGTTCCCTCAACAGCGAGATAGGGTTTATCATAAAGGGCAAGAAGAAGGGCTGAAGATGTGCCTGTAAGATTGTAAAGGCGAGACTCCTTGAAGCCCTCCTCAACGATATTTAATAAAGGTGTGAAATCCATTGACATTGATATTTATTGATCCTTCAATCTGCTCAGAAAGTTACAGAAATATACTTATTATTTATTTTACAAATAATACTGCGGGGTCTGCATAGAGCCATGAGATTGTTTCGCTGTTTTAAGGCAATCATTTTTAGGCAATCGGGTTGTAACAATGTCAGCAATATGATAGATTATCTTATTCTAATTCATACTTGAAAGGTGAAACTATGGATAAAATATTAAAGCTCGGCCTTCCAAAGGGAAGTTTACAGGAATCTACATTAAAGCTCTTTAGAAAAGCTGGATATCACATAACCTTATCTGCACGTTCTTACTATCCATCCCTTGATGACCCTGAAATCGAGGCTATGCTCATCAGGGCGCAGGAGATGGCAGGATATGTAGAAAATGGGGTACTCGACTGCGGTCTCACAGGTAAAGATTGGATATTGGAGCAGAACGCTGATGTTCATGAGGTCGCTGAGCTTATTTATGCAAAAGAAGGCCTCAGGCCTGTAAAGTGGGTGATAGCTGTTCCCAATGACTCCAGGATAAAGACTTTGACGGATCTGAATGGGAAGCGCATTGCAACTGAGCTTGTGGGATTTACAAAAAAATATCTTAAATCCAAAGGTATAAAAGCAAAGGTGGATTTTTCATGGGGTGCAACAGAGGTAAAACCTCCTCACCTCGCTGATGCAATTGTTGAGCTTACTGAGACAGGTTCATCCTTAAAGGCGAATAATCTGAGGATCATTGAGACTATCCTTGAGTCAAGCACAAGGTTTATTGCAAACAAAAAGTCATGGCGTGACACTTGGAAGAGACGGAAGATGGAGAATCTCCTGATGCTCCTCAAGGGTGCCCTCACCGCAGAGGAGAAAGTCGGACTCAAGATGAATGTCCCTGAGGGTTCCCTGAAAAGAGTGATGAGCCTTCTTGCTGCAATGCACTCGCCTACTTTATCACCTCTTTCTGATAAAGGATGGTATGCCCTTGAGGTTATGATTGATGAGAAGATTGTTCGCGACATTATTCCCAAACTCAAAATGGCAGGCGCATCGGGGATAGTGGAGTACCAGCTAAACAAGGTTATCCCGTAGGATAATCTTCTTCCCCTTTTATGACCTTTCCAGCTGTCTCTTTATCTGTTTCCCTGACCAGTATCTTTATTTCGCCCATTTTACCAACATTTACAGGATAGGGCATTACCTTTGATGATCGTATAACTACCGGAATATCTCCGCTTTCCAATAGGTCTTTTATTATCTCCGCCTCAAGAGGGTCGTCTGTAACAAAAACCTCAACCCATTTCTCGCTCATATATCCTTACTCCTTCCAGCCAATAAAAGTCTATCAAAGAAACCTTAAAAAGTCATTGAGATTTATTCAGAGGTAAGCATCCCAAAATCCGTGATGGCAGGACATAGTATCTGAGCGGTTTCTTTTGCCGATAGTCCTTAAGCCTATCCTAAATAATAAAGAGGCAAAAGCCTCGGAGGGCGATAGACCGAGAATGAGCGAAGATACTATATCCTGCCTTTATACTCACAGTTTACAAATATCGCTGATTTTCATCATGAAAAAAAAGAGAGGCTTTCTATTCTGAGAGAGGTTCAGGGAATTGTGTGTTATAATTCATTCGCTATGGATATTAAAAATTTTGTGAGACCAAATATTCGCTCTTTATCAGCCTATGAGGCAAAGGAGATCCCATGCAAGGTGAAGGTCGATGCGAATGAAAGCCCGTATGGATTTAAAAATGTTTTAAAGGCATTAAAACCTATAGAGACAAATAGATATCCAGATCCAGAGGCAAAGTCCCTAAAGAAACTCATTGCAAGGTACCTTGGCGTAATGCCAGAAAACATACTCCATGGAAACGGTTCGGATGAGCTGATTTATTATCTCATTACGACCTTTGGTGGACCTGTATTATATCCGACACCTACCTTTTCGATGTACAGGATCATTGCACAGGCTATTGGTGAAAAGAGGATCGAGATACCCCTTGATAGAGAGTTCGACCTTGATCTTGAAAAGATTCTTAGGGCAATAAAAAGACAGAAACCTAAGCTCATATTTTTGAGTTCTCCAAACAACCCTATGGGAAACTGCTTTTCTGCAGAGAAGATTTTAAAGATTATCGAGTCAACCTCATCGCTCTCTATCGTAGTAGTTGATGAGGCATACCAGCCTTTTTCGAGTAAAAAGGGATTCCTGCCTTTGCTAAAGGATTATAAAAACCTCGTGATCATGAGAACATTGAGCAAGATTGGGCTTGCAGGATTGAGGGTTGGGTTTATCATAGCTGATAAAGAGATAATCAAAGAGGTAAACAAGGTCAGGCTTCCCTTTAACATCAACTCCCTTTCTCAGGCAATCGCAATTGAAGTGTTAAAGAGCAGGAAAACGCTTCAGTCTCATATAAAGTCAATTATCTCTGAAAGGGGAAATCTCTTTAATGTAATGGTAAAGATGAAGGGTGTAAGTCCCTATCCATCAGAGGCGAACTTTATATTATTTAAAGTAAAAGACCAGGACAGGATATATAAAGGACTTCTGAAGAAAGGTGTCCTTGTGAGAAATATGAGGGGTGTTGTAAATAGTTGTCTGAGGGTAACTGTTGGGACACCAGAGGAGAACGGCATTTTTCTTAGAGTCTTGAAAGAGGCTATATCAAAATAAGCACTTAAAAGTATCGTACAATGTTATCGCAAACTGTAGCCGCAGGCTTTAGCCTGCGATGAATGATAGGGGGCATAGATGAGAACAGCCAAAGTCGATAGAAAGACAAGGGAGACGGACATAAAGCTCACTATTAATCTTGATGGGAAGGGGCAATACTTGATAAATACATCAATCCCTTTTCTTAACCATATGCTGTCTTTAATTTGCAAGCATGGTATTTTTGATATGAAGCTGAAGGCAAAAGGAGACATTGATATAGATTACCACCACACAGTGGAAGATATTGGTATAGTTCTCGGCAAAGCTATTAAACAGGCCATTGGCGATATGAAAGGGATATCACGCTTTGGCCAGGCTACGGTGCCGATGGATGAGGCCCTTGCTTCTGTAAATCTCGATATCAGCGGAAGGCCCTATTTTGTCTATAAGGTTGTATTTCCAAAAAAAAGTAAGATCAAGAATTTTGACCCTGACCTTATCGAAGATTTCCTTCAAGCCTTTGTGAGCAATAGTGGTATAACCCTGCATGTCGAGTCCCCCTATGGGAGAAATACACATCACATAATCGAGGCTGTATTCAAGGCCCTGGGAAGGGCGCTGAAAAATGCCGTATCTGTTGATCCGAGGATGAAAGGTATCCCGACTACAAAAGGTCAATTGTGAGGTTTCTATGCCTTTTATTCCTTTCAAGGAAATAACATGCGTCCTCCTCGATATGGATGGTACACTCCTGGATAGATATTTTGATGATTACTTCTGGGAACATTTAGTACCGGAAAGGTATGCTGAAAAACACAAAATTACCTTCGGAAAGGCAAGAGAAGAGCTATTCAAAAGATACAAGGCACATGAAGGTACTCTTAAC
>JBGQMP010000130.1:0-5132 GCA_041500685.1 Thermodesulfovibrionia bacterium
CCTTTCTTCCGGTATTTGCAGGCGAGGTGTTAAGAGCAGGTCCTAAAGGGTATGGACTCCTTGTTGGTGCTACCGGTATAGGAGCTCTGTCAGCAGCCCTGTTTATAGCATTTAGAGGTGATATAGAACAAAAGAAAAGTTTTCTGTCCATATCGGCACTCTGTTTTTCCGTTTTCCTCTTGGTCTTTTCCGTATCCAAGACCTTTTATCTTTCTATAACTGCCCTCATGTTCGTAGGATGGGGAATGGTGAGTTTTCTCGCAACCGCAAACAGCTTTATTCAGCTTTCAGTTTCAGACAGCCTGAGGGGAAGGGTGATGAGTGTATATGCCCTTGTGTTTCTCGGGTTTGCCCCGATTGGGAACTCCATTATTGGCATGCTGGCGGATTCAATAGGAACAACAAAGGCGGTAACCATTTCAGCCATAATATGTATTATTGCGTCATCTCTGTTTATGTATAGAAATTATAGACTGCAGTTAAGAGGGAATATCATCGCATGAAAGTCCTCGCCATAGATACCTCAACAATGCTTGGAGGCGTTGCTGTTATGGATGATCTGTTGGGCTTGGTTGCTGAGGTGAGACTCAATGTGAAGTCGACACATTCAGAAAGGCTGATGACTTCTATAGAATATATCCTGAAACAATCAGGGTATACAATATCTGATATGGATTTCTTTGCAGTAGCTATAGGTCCTGGCTCTTTTACTGGGCTCAGGATAGGTTTGAGCACTGTAAAAGGTTTTTCCTATGCAACAGGAAAGCCTATAGTCTCTGTTCCTACGCTTGAAGCACTTGCATACAATTTTCCCTTCAGCCGATACCCTGTCTGTACTATGCTTGATGCACGAAAGAAAGAGGTATATGCTGCACTGTTTGAATGGAAAGGTGATGGTTTCATAAGATTGATAGATGAGACGTCTATAAAGGTCAATAGGCTGATAGAAAAAATTAATGAAACATTCCTGACTTGTAAGGTTATAAAAGAAAATAAAAATAATCCCCTCTTACCCCCCTTTAGTAAAGGGGAGGTGGGGGAATTATCGGATGGGAAGATTATCTTTACTGGCGATGGTGCAATTCTTTACAGAAATGAAATTGTTGATCTCATGGGTGAAAGGGCTATCTTTGCACCCCCTGAAAAGATGGTTCCTTCACCAGCTAATGTAGCCTATGTTGGATTAAAAAAGGCATTGAAAGGTGAGTTCTCTGAGCCTATTAGCCTTGTTCCATTCTATATAAGAAGATCAGAGGCTGAGATAAAAGAGAGTGCAAGTGAAAGGAATGAGTAAATAACTGATAATGAATGCAATGATGAAAAAGACTTGAATAAGATTGTCTACGATGACTGATGTATTTATCCGAGAAATGGAGTGGACAGATGTTTCTGGAGTTCTTAAGATTGAACGCATGTCCTTCTCTACCCCCTGGTCTGAAGTTGCCTTTTTAAAAGAGATCTTCAATCCATATTCGATAACGAAGGTTGCTATCCTTGAAGGCGAGGTTACGGGCTATATTTGTGTGAACCACTTGATCGATGAAGGCCATATCCTGAACCTTGCAGTTCTTCCTGACCTGAGAAGAAGAGGTATTGCTACTGCACTGTTTGAAAAAATTCCCGATGAGTTGAGGAAGAAAGGTTGCAAGTCCCTATATCTTGAGGTCAGGGTTTCAAATCATGGCGCAATACAATTTTACGAACGTTTTGGCTTCAGGTCTATAGGTTTCAGGAAGAACTATTACACATTGCCAAAGGAGGATGCTGTTTTTATGGTACTCGATCTGTGACTATTTCCACACACCTTTTGTATCTGCCCCACATTCTGAACATTTACCATCTTTAACCCTGTTTTCGATAATGCTGAAACCGAAACGCTTGATGAGAAGCTTTTTGCAGTTGTGACAGTAGGTATTTTCTCCACCTTCTCCAGGGACATTGCCTTCGTACACATATTTGAGGCCTGTTTCAAAACCGATATCTCTCGCCCTCCGCAGTGTCTTGATGGGTGTCCTTGGGTTATCAGTTAATTGATATGTGGGATAAAATTGCGTAACATGCCAGGGGATAAAAGGATCAACAGATTTGATAAACTCTGCTATATCTTTTAGATCCTCTTCAGAGTCATTGTAGTCAGGGATTATCAGTGTTGTTACCTCAACCCATACGCCGAGCTCTTTCATGAGCCTTATTGTTTTTTTTACTGGATCAAGCCTGGCACCACATATTTTCTTGTAAAAATCGTCGTTCCCCTTGAGATCAATGTTATTCCCGTCGAGGTAAGGTGCGATGACTCTTGTTGCCTCAGGGGTTGTGTATCCATTGCTCACAAAGACATTCTTTATGCCCTTATCGTGCGCAAGCTTTGCGCAGTCATGGGCAAACTCGAAGAAGATAGTCGGTTCCGTATAGGTGTAGGAGATGCTCTTACAGCCATTCTTTTGTGCAGCCTCTACGATTGCCTCTGGGGTAACGTGCTGTCCAAGGATTTCACCCTCGTGCACCTTCGGATACTGAGATATCTCGAAATTCTGGCAGTGCTCACAGCGGAAATTGCAGCCTACTGCTGCAATCGAAAAGGAAGTTGAGCCAGGCTGGAAGTGAAAAAGGGGCTTCTTCTCTATAGGGTCGATATTCATGGAAACAACCCTGCCGTAAACAAGGGTATATAAAGTACCGTCTACGTTCTCACGCACATAACAGATGCCTCTTTTTCCGTCCTTGATGAAACAGTGGTGAGCACAGAGAAAACACCTGACTTTCTTCTCATCAAGTTTTTCATAGAACATTGCCTCTTTCATAATAAAACTACTCCTTTTTAGATTTTTCCTTTCTCAGAGTCTCCCTTATCTTCTCTACGGCCTCAGGATTAGCAAGGGTGGTAATATCACCTGGTTCTTCACCCATGGCGATTCTCCGCACCACGCGACGCATTATTTTCCCGCTCCTTGTTTTTGGTAAATCAGGTACAAAATGAATCTCTTCTGGCCGTGCGATCTTGCCAATCTCTTTCTCCACATGCCCTATCAGGGCACTGAAGAGGGATGGAGTAGCCTCTTCCCCATGTCGTAAAGCTACAAAAGCAACAATACACTGTCCCTTTATTTCATGTGGCATTCCAATGACTGCTGCCTCTGCTACTGAAGGATGGGTTATGAGGGCTGATTCTATTTCGGAATTTCCTATACGGTGCCCGGCAACATTCAGCACATCATCAGCCCTTCCCTGTAACCAGAAGTAGCCGTCTTCATCTTTACGGGCTAAATCTCCCGTAAGATAGACATTGAGGTATTTTCCCCAATATCCCTCAGCATACCTTTCAGGAGCCTTATAAAGACCTCTGAGCATCCCCGGCCAGGGTTGAGTTATTACCAGATAACCACCAGCACCAGCGGGAACTGGATTTCCTTTTTCATCATAGATGTCTGCCTTGAATCCCGGCAGAGGTTTTGTTGCTGAACCGGGCTTGAGGGGAGTTATGGGAAGGGGAGATATAATAAAGTTACCCGTTTCAGTCTGCCACCATGTATCCATTATTTGACATCTCCCTCCGCCGATATTTTTGAAATACCATATCCATGCCTCAGGGTTTATGGGTTCACCAACAGAGCCTAAAAGCCGCAAAGAACTCAGATCATGTTTCTTTGGCCATTGTTCCCCATATCTCATAAATAATCGAATTACTGTAGGAGAGGTATAGAAAACAGTTACCTTGTACCTTTGTATGATAGACCAGAACCGTGCAGGGTCAGGCCAATCAGGTGCACCTTCATACAAAATTGAACTAACACCTAAGATAAGAGGGGCATAGACAATGTAGCTGTGTCCTGTAACCCAGCCAATATCTGCTGAACACCACCAGACATCGCTCTCCTGAAGATCAAATACCCATTTCAGCGTAAGGGATGTACCTAATGCATAGCCTCCATGTACATGAACCGCACCTTTTGGTTTTCCCGTCGTACCAGAAGTGTAGAGTATATAAAGGGGGTCTTCCACATCTAATATCTCTGTTTCACATTCGTCAATACTGAGACCGATCTGTGGAAGGAATTCCCTTGTCTTTTCTATGAGTTCATCCCACCAGTAATCTCTTCTTTCCCGAGGATTTAATGGATCTCCTGGATACCACTTAATGTCTTTTTTTGGTAAAACCTTTTCAAAGAGGCGTTTATAAACTATGATATGTCTTACTGTAGGTGCATCTAACAGTGCTTCGTCAACCTGTTCCTTGAGCTTGACAACCTTACCACGCCTGTAGAACCCGTCGCATGTTATTACTGCCTTTGCCTCTGCATGATTTAACCTCTCCCTTAAAGCGATTGCGCTTAAGCCAGAAAACACAACAGAATGTACAGCTCCGATCTTGGCACATGCAAGCATAGCAATAGGAAGTTGCGGTATCATCGGAAGGTAGATCCCTACTCTGTCACCTTTCTTGATACCCAAAATTTTTAAAGCATTGGCAAATCTGTTCACCTCTTTATAAAGGTTGGAATAGGTGAGGGTCTTTTCTTCTGAAGGCATTCCTTCGTCTGTTGTGGGTTCTCCTTGCCAGTAGAAGGCAACTTTATCGTTCGATTTATGTTTGTCTAAGGCATCAAGGATAATGTTATACCTTGCTCCCACAAAAAACTTTGCATAAGGTGGTTTCCACTCCAGGACTTGAGAATATCCATCGATACTTAATCCCACTTCTTTTATCATCTCAGCCCAGAACCTTTGGGAATCTTCATCAGCCCAAGCCCGTAGGTGTTCTTCATTTTTTATACCATGCCTTACCATCCAGTTGTACACATTGGTTGTCTGAATAAACTCCGGAGAAGGCTCGAATCTACGTTCCTCTTTCAATAAAACACGTATAGCACCGTCAGGTGTAAGCTTTTTGGATTCCATACGTCCCCCTATACCATTACATCCTTTATTGCATAAAGGACTTTGAAACGCCTACCTATAACATCAATCAGTTCACGCAATTTCTGTTCTTCTATATCTGTTCGAACAAATAAGTGTCTATGTCCCTCCTTGTCCACATTATAAGATGTCATTACACTTACTATCCGACCGCCATGAGTCCTTATGGTATTGATTACCTCTTGAGCAGTTCCAGGTATATCAGGTAACTCTACAGC
>JBGQMP010000131.1:0-5117 GCA_041500685.1 Thermodesulfovibrionia bacterium
AGATTTTTACTCTAGAAACAATAACCCTACCTAACATTTTTACTGTAACCTCCTTATGTTAGTTAGGCGTAAGGAATGGAAGAATTATTCATACTCGCCTTCCTTTTTTTGTTCGGTCAGATTCGACACTGTGTCCGCATCAAGCGACGGTGAAGATGAATCGCTCCAGAGTCAGTGCCATCGCGGTCTAAAATTTGGAACTGATAAGGGATTTTGGGGTTCTCTACTATATCCACGAGGTTGACTGTTAAAGGGTTGGTTTAAAACCCTATGGTTTGATTTGAGCGTACTAATTTTGGACGGAAGCGTCAACAAGAATTGTCGATTACCACTTGAAAGGTTGTATTGTGTGGCGATATTGAAGAATCACTCTTTCAGGAAGAACTCGATATGGTTCAAAACCTTTCGAGAATCCATATTATTATGTGTTATTCACAATCTTCATTCTTATCACTTTCTCTCAAGGATCTCTATATGATCAGGTACATTAGGAACGACACAAAGGAATTCAAAAGGTTCATCTCCTTCCGCTTTATACCAGTGTGGAATGCCCTTGGGGATAAATACGACATCACCTCTTTTTACCTCATAGACGACCTCTCCAATTCCAACCTTAGCACGTCCCCTGAGTACAAATTGCTCGTGTTCAACAATGTTTGTATGGTTTGGCATACCTCCACCAGGCTCCATAATGAACCGTCTCATCACGAAGTTTGAGGCATCACCAGGGCCGATAAGAACCTGCATCGAAGTACCTGAGCCTGCTTGCACGGCTTTCTTCGGGATTGTGTCCGCAGAAGTAACAATCACGTTATTCCCTTCACTCATTGTCAATACCTCCCCGTCGAGTTGCTAAAAAGGATTCAAGAATTCAGGAATCAAGGGTTCGGGGATTCCAGTGGTTAAGTGAATGTTATTCTAAACTTGACTTCTTGCCCCCTTTAATACTCATAACCACTTTTTTCTTTTAAAATAGACCAACATCGAGATACTGATAGCAAACATCGTAAGCAGAATTACCGGATACCCCCAGTGCCACTCAAGTTCTGGCATAAATTTAAAATTCATCCCATAAACTCCAGCAATAAACGTGAGGGGCATAAATATCGTAGCGATGATTGTTAACACCTTCATAACTGCATTCAACCTGTTACTGATGCCCGTAAGATAAATATCAAGCATTCCGGAAAGCATCTCCCGTAACATTTCTATTGTGTCAATAATCTGAATGTTGTGATCATAAACATCCCTGAGGAATATCTTTGTCGAGCCTTTTATCAATTGAGACTCTCCTCGCTCCAAGACACTGATTACTTCCCGCAAAGGCCAGACAGACTTTCGGAAGAATAACATCTCTTTTTTTAATTTATGGATAATATTCAAGGTTTCCGGGACCGGGTTAATGACCAACTTTTCTTCCAGGAACTCTATCTGTTCTCCGATTTTTTCCAGGATTATAAAATAGTTGTCCACAATTGCGTCTAACAGGGCGTAGACCAGATAATCAGCTCCCATCTTTCTTATTTTACCCTTACCACTCCTTATTCGCTCCCTGATCGGATTGAAAACATCGCCCACATTTTCCTGGAAAGAAAGAACGAAATTAGCTCCGAGGATAAGGCTTACCTGCTCTATAAGGATTTCATTGCTTTTATCATCATAAGAGAACATTTTTAAAACGACATACATATATTCACCAAAGTCCTCTATCTTCGGACGCTGGTCAGTGTTTAGGATATCTTCTAACGTGAGCGGATGCAATTCGAAACATTCACCGAGTTTTTCTAAGGTCTGAACCTGATGAATACCATCTACATTGACCCAAGTTACGGTGGGCCTGCCCTTGTAGGGGAAACATTCCTCAAATGTCTTTGCTTCTTTTTCCTGAAATTGTGTTTCGTCATAATCCATGATAGTGATCTTTATTTCCTCAGTCTTTCTTTCACCAATATGAATGAGGGTCCCAGGTGGAAGGCCAGCCTTCTTAGATCTTTTCTTCATTAGTTTTTGCATAACGTTACCTTACTCAAAGTCCTTTTTCCTTGTCAATCAATCTTTTGTAAGGGTATAATTTACTTCAAAATGCTACCAACTCATCACTCATCACTTTTGTTGGAGATAGGCACGGAAGAGATACCTGCACGGTTTATGCCTGGCGCGATCCAGAGCCTAAAGGAAAATACTGCCACAATCCTGAGTGAGAACCATATCGGTTTTTCAGAGATCAAGGTTTATGCAACTCCGAGAAGGCTTGTGCTTGTTGGTACTGGGTTGCCAGAGCAACAGTCAGGTCGTGTGAAGGAAGTATTTGGCCCTCCAAAACGAGTGGCCTTTGATGAGGGAGGTAATCCAACAGAGGCTGCTGTGAAATTTGCAAACTCTCAAGGGGTGAAAATAGAGAGTCTTGTTGTGAAAAAGAAAGACAAAGGTGAGTATGTAGCTGCCGTGCTTGAAGAGAAAGGATTGGCAGTAAAAGACCTTCTCTCAGAAATATTAAAGAGGATCGTCCTTTCGATACGTTTCCCGAAGACCATGAGATGGGGAAATGGGAGCATGAGATTTGCCAGACCAATACACTGGCTATTGGCGATGTTTGATAAGGATGTTATTCATTTTGAGATTGATGGAATAAAAAGCAGTAACATTACCAGGGGGCACCGTTTCTTTTCACCTGCAAAGTTCCAGATAAAGGAAATATCAGATTTCAAAAATCTTCTTGAGAACAGCCTTGTCATTGTTGACCAGGAACAGAGAAAAAAGATGATCCTCGAAGGCATCAGGAGGCTCTCTGCTTCGGTAGGGGGAATACCGATAGAGGATGAAGAGCTCATTGCGATAGTCAATTTTCTTGTTGAGCATCCTTTTCCTGTACTCTGCAGCTTTCAGAAGGAGTACCTGGAGCTTCCAAAGGAGCTACTCGTTACCGTCATGAAGGACCATCAGAAATTCTTCGCTATAGAAAATGAGGGTGGCAGACTCATTAATCACTTTATCGTCATCAGCAACACAAAAAAGGAAAATGAAGATGCCGTGAGGATTGGTGCTGAGCGTGTGATTAAGGCAAGGTTCGAGGACGCAAAATTCTATTTCGAGGAAGACAGGAAAATGGCTCTCAATGAAAGGATTGGGTATCTCAGGAAGGTTATCTTTCACGAAAAGCTTGGAAGTCTCTATGAGAAAACAGAACGGTTGGTCTCCATTGTAGGGTTTCTTTCCGAGAGAGTCCTACCTTCAGCAAAGGATAAGCTCCTCCGTGCTGCATGGCTCTCAAAAACAGACCTTGTAACAGGGATCATCAGGGAGTTTACTGAACTACAGGGAATCATGGGTAAATACTACGCTATACAGGATGGTGAAGATGATGAAATTGCGGCAGCCTTAGAAGATCAGTATCTACCTGGACATTCAGGTGGAGAGCTTCCTCATACAGAGATTGGAGCTCTTCTCAGTATAGCCGATAAGATAGACAACATAGCCTCCTTCTTTTCTTTGGGACTTATACCTACAGGTTCTGAAGACCCCTTTGCCCTAAGAAGGCAGTCACTTGGAATTATAGCGATAATGTTAGACAAGAGCTATAACCTGCCTTTAAAAGATTTAATACGCAAGGCTTTACAAAATTTAAAAGACCTGTTCCCTCTCTTAGAAGAAATAGAGGAAAGGATCTCCCAATTCTTCGAGCAGAGGTTTGAACCTGTATTTTCTGATAAGGGGTATAGTTTTGACCTTGTGCAGTCAATCCTTTCTATGTCACTTGCACTGAATCTCAAGGACATTGAAGGCAGGCTTGATGCCCTGAAAAGATTTAAAGAGTACAGGGATTACAACAATTTTCTCCTCGCGATAAAACGTGTTCATAATATTATCCCCAAGAAAGGGATTCCTGAGTTAAAGGCAGAACTCCTTATAGAAGAAGCTGAGAAGAGTCTTAAAGATAGGATCGATTCCGTAAAATCTGCTCTTCTGGATCTTCTTAAAGTAAGAAGGTATTCTGATGCCATCAATCTCCTCACTTCCCTAACAGACCCAATTAACCATTTCTTTGACCGTGTCCTGGTTATGGACAGAAGGGAAGAAATAAAGCAGAACAGACTGGCATTGCTCATGGAGGTCTGGAGAACTGCCTCAATCATTGCAGATTTTTCAAAACTTCATTCTGCTCAATAGCAGCTGTATCAATTCCCCCTTTAGAAAAGGGGGATGAAGGGGGATTACTAAAAGCATGTGTTTAATACTTCCCTGTTGTCTATGCAGTGTCCCCAATCTCTACCTCACTGTCCTTAAAACATCACCAGTCTTTAAAGCAATTAATATTCAACTATCCTTGTGATTTTCGGTTAAGCTTCAATCTGAAGTTGCAGAAAGGCCAAAAATGAAGTAGGTCTTCGGTATTGAAGCAATTGCAGATTGAAGCTTAACCGAACTCCGCATTCTTAACAACCTATTGGAAGTTGTAGATTTCAATTGTTAATCGATATATAATCTTGTTGTATATGTAAACTTTTGAAATAGGGGGAGTTGAGAAATGTTTGATATAAAATTAGAAAGACTTTTACCTATAGTTGCCCAAAGGAAAAAACCCTTTATCGAAGAAATCCTGAGTCGTTATTCTGACAACATCCACTCAGTCCACGTAGTTGGTAGCTCCATAACAGAGGATTTTGATGAGAAGATATCTGATATCAATAGCATATTCATACTAAAGGAGATGGACTTAAAGTTTATTGAGTTAATTGCCCCTCTTGGCAAAAGATACCATAAAAAAAGTATAGCAGCTCCTCTTATTATGACTCTTGAATTTATCAGACGCTCTCTGGATGTATTTCCTATTGAGTTTCTGGATTTTAAACTCATTCATGAGACAATCTTTGGAGAGGATATACTTAAAGATATCGAGATAAGCAGGATGCACTTGAGATATCAATGTGAAAGAGAAATAAAAAGTAAACTGATTGGTCTTGTGCAGGGTTACATCTCATCAAAAGGAGACAGATGGATACTTACTGAGCGTTTTGTCAGCTTAATTGCTGGACTCATGTCACTTTTTCGGGGAATAATCTTTCTCATGGGAAAGGAGCCTCCTATTAGAAAGCATGAGGTTATAACAGCATTTTCTG
>JBGQMP010000132.1:0-5065 GCA_041500685.1 Thermodesulfovibrionia bacterium
TCCCTTCAGGTTGTTCTCTTTATCCACAATGGGTAATTTTTCTATCTTGTACTTATGGAGTATCTTCTGTGCCTTTTCGAGGGTTGTGCCAACAGATGCTGTTATGAGACTTTCTTTTGTCATTACTTGAGAGACCTTTTTTGAGAATTGTGTTTCGAAGCGCAAATCCCTGTTTGTCAATATTCCTATGAGCTTTCCCTTTTCTGTGACCGGGATTCCGGATATCCTGTATCGTTCCATCAGAAACAATGCCGCTGAGATAAGTTCGTCAGGAGGAATAGTTATGGGATCCAGTATCATTCCACTTTCGGATTTTTTTACCTTGTCTACCTCTGAAGCCTGTCTCTCCGGGCTCATGGCTCTGTGAATGATTCCGATCCCTCCCTCACGAGCGATGGCTATTGCAAGATTTGCCTCTGTAACAGTATCCATTGCTGCACTTACGATCGGGGTGTTGATTTTTATAGTCCGTGTAAGCATGGTTGAAATGTCAGCCTCTTTGGGAAGGACCTCGGATTTAGCGGGGACGAGGATGACATCATCAAAGGTTAATCCAGTCTGTATAACCTCTTGGAGCATTGAATTCCTTTTTAAAAATTTCATAAATCTTAACATGTTAATATCTTATAAAGCAATGAGAGAGACTTTCGTAAATAGACAGGTAGCAACTGGCCCTCTTGACTATATGATCGTTTTTGATTATAGTTCCCCTTTAGATTTTCTTTTCCCTTAAAAAGACATGGTTCCTTTTTTAGGGAATATTTTCCATAGTAATATGTTGAATTAACGCACAGGTCGCATTGGCATATTTTTTGTATCTTTGTTGTCAGGATTTAAGATTGTGTTTATGAAAGGAGGTGAAGAATAGTGAAATCGTTGTCAATGGTGTTAGGATTAATTGCGGCATTAGCTCTTGTGACATCAGCGTTTGCAGGCATGAATGTCTACGAGTACAAAGATGGTGATATGGGAAAGGTTACTTTTGATGGAAAGCTCCACAATACGAAACTCGGTCCAGGTAAATGCATGGAATGTCACAAAGGTAATGTTCCTTTTGGTATGAAGAAACCGGGTACCGAAGGTTCAGTTAAAATTATGAAGGCAGACCATGTAGCAGGTAAGTACTGTGGGACATGCCACGATGGCACGAAATCATTCAGTTGGCTGGAAGGAGCAGACTGTGCAAAGTGCCATAAAAAGGGTGAGGCACCAGCTCCAGAAGCAGCACCTGTACCAACTCCAGAGCAACCAAAGGCGCCAGCTCCAGAGCAACCAGTAAAGTAATGGAAAGCCCTTTATTTCTAAACAAGAAGAGCCTGAAAGTTTTTCAGGCTCTTTCTCTTTTTTCAATTGAGTTGTTTTTAGACATAAGTCAGCCAGGCTTTATACTTTTCATTCCTGCCTTTGACAATGTCAAAGAATAATGACTGAAGCCGTTTTGTTATCCTGCCAGGCTTGCCAGTACCAATGCTCCTTCCGTCAACCTCTCGTATGGGGGTAACCTCTGCTGCCGTACCTGTGAAGAAGGCTTCATCAGCGATATAGAGCTCGTCTCTTGTGAATCTTTCTTCTACAACCTCGATGCTTCCGTCATGTGCTAACTCAATAATGCTATCCCTTGTTATTCCTTCAAGGATTGAGGTAAGAGGTGTAGTCTTTAATTTACCCTTTCTTACGATAAAGATATTTTCACCACTTCCCTCGGACGCATAACCCTCTGTATCGAGTAAAAGGGCCTCGTCATATCCACAAGAGATCGCCTCTTTTTTTGCAAGCTGTGAATTTACATAATAACCGCATACCTTGCCCCTCGACATGTTGGAATTCACATGATTTCTGATGAAAGATGAAGTCTTAATCCTGATGCCTTTTTTCAGTCCTTTATCCCCAAGGTAAGCCCCCCATGGCCATACGGCAATAGAGACATTAATAGGATTTGTTTGCGGATAGAGACCCATTGTGCCATAGCCTATATAAACGAGAGGTCTGATATAGCATTCCTTAATCTTATTCACCCTCACCGTTTCGATCACCGCACTTTTGATTTCCTCTTGTGAATAGGGTATGTCTATCAGGAATATATGGGCAGAATTGAAGAGACGCTCGATATGCTCATCGAGCCTGAATATTGCAGGACCGCTTTTGGTTTCATAGCATCGTATTCCTTCAAAGACTCCGAGGCCATAGTGAAGGGTGTGGGTAAGAATATGTACGGAGGCTTTGTCCCAATCAACGAAATTTCTATCCATCCATATCTTTTCTGTCTTGACTATCATAGGTTACTATTATACCAGCCTAAAGAAGCATTGACAATTACATCTTTTCAGGTGCACTGATACCAAGTATCGTGAGCCCATCTCGGAGAACAATCATCACAGCCTCACATAATGCAAGCCTCGCCCTGCTCAGTTCAATTTCGTTATCGACAACCCTGTATTTATTGTAGTAATGATGGAAAAGACTTGAGAGTTCCTGAAGGTAAAAGGTAATCCTGTGCGGTTCGTGGGCACTGACCGCGCCCTCGAAAACCATGCGATACAAAAGAAGTTTCCTGATCAACCTGATTTCCTCAGGTGAGGAGAGGAGTTCTAAGTCTGAATCATAAAGGTTCCCTGTGATGATACCCTTTTCTTTCGCATGGGCAAATATGCTGTTTATTCTTGCATGAGCATACTGCACATAAAACACGGGGTTTTCTGATGATTGAGACTTTGCAACTTCAATGTCAAACTCAAGGTGGCTGTCAGGTCTCCTTGTCAGGAATATGAACTTTGTTGTATCTACTCCAACCTCTTCCGTGACTTCTCTCAGGGTAATAAATTCACCTGCCCTTTTTGACATCTGGACAGGTTTCCTGCCTCTCAGGAGGCTAACCATCTGGACGAGTAATATCTTGAGCTTTTCTTTGGGGTAACCGAGGGCCTCGATAACAGCCTTGAGTCTCGGTATATAGCCGTGGTGATCAGCTCCCCATATGTTGATGAGTTCATCATATTTTTTCTCCACCTTTTTTCTGTGATATGCAATGTCAGAAGTAAAATAAGTATATTCGCCATCCTGTTTGATGATAACTCTGTCTTTGTCATCTCCAAAGGCAGTTGACTTGAACCAGGTTGCCCCGTCTTTTTCGAATATAAGACCTTTTACCCCAAGGTCGTTAATAGCTCTTTCCACATCCCCTTCACTAAAAAGTTCTCTTTCGCTCTGCCATGTATCGAAGGCGATATCAAAGCCCTTCAAGTCTTCTTTTATACGGGATAGCATTATCTCGTAAGTATAGTCAATGAAAAAGTCCGATACCTTATCAAAATCCGCCTTGATGTATTTTCCACCCTCTTTATTCATTATTTCTTTTGCTATCTCTTCAACATAACCTCCTCGGTAACCTTCCTCTGGAAGGGGATATTCTATTCCGAGCAATTGTTTATAGCGTGCAAACACGGATAGGCCGAGGAGTTTTACCTGCTTACCGGCATCGTTTATATAGTATTCGCGTTCGACTTTGTAACCAGCAGCCTTAAGAAGATTTGAAAGGGCTTCACCTGTAGCTGCACCCCTTCCATGTCCGAGATGGAGGGGACCAGTAGGGTTTGCACTGACAAATTCGATCAGAACCCTTCTGCCCTTACCGATATCCTCTCTGAAAACCTTTTCTTTATCCTGTAATACCTTTTTTATCTCTGAATACAGGTATTCCTTTGAGAAGGTAAAGTTGATAAATCCGGGACCAGCAATATCTATCTTCTCGAAAGTAGTTTTATCCGTAATTGAATGTATAAGTTCTTTTGCTATTTCCCTCGGAGGCTTTTTCAGTATACCTGAAAGCAATAATGCTACAGGGGTTGCCAGATCACCTAATGATTCCCGAGGAGGGACTTCTACCTCGATAGTAGGGATTGTCTCAATACCAAGTCTTTTCAGCAAATCTTCAATTCTTTTTACGATTTCTTTTTTCACAGAGCTTAAGTTTAAACAGCGTCTGTATTCAAAGTCAACGGACGCCCGTCTGAGTAAGACTCAGACGGATATTTAGTAATCCCCCTCCATCCCCCTTTACAAAAGGGGGAATTAGCAAAAGTTCTTTTTATGGCAAAACAATAAAAGAAAGAATTGAACGAATCTTGGTAGAGAATGATGTTGCAATCAATGGAATTATCGAACTTGGCTACCCTTTATTTCCCTTTTATTATGTTAGGGGGAGGGTAACGGGAGATTGAGGTAAACACGTGGGATGTTGGGGTAACATCCCAACTTGAGAGGTGAATTGTGTTTACCCTGGGGTAAGGAATTACCCTCCCTTCTATATTTATACAACATCCATTAGAAAAATTTAATACTAAATGATTGCTATTAAATTACCAGTAATAAACTGGTATTAACCTGAATCCTGCGTGAAAATGTCATTCCCGTGAAAACGGGAATCCAGAAAAGCCCGAAAATACTGGATTCCTGCTTTCCAGGCTGTTGCAGAAATAGTATTTTGTCACCCTGAATTTATTTCAGGGTCTCCTAACCCATCGATTTTATTAGATGCTGAAACAAGTTCAGCATGACATTTTTGCTAATTTTGCCCGTTCTGCAACAGCCTGCTTTCGTAGGAATGACGAACTGGAATGTTTCTTAACCTAACTAAAAGGTAGGTTAAAATCATAACCACAAAGCAATGTTTATTATATGAAATTCCTAAAGCTTGTATTGTCATGTCTCTGCAAATGACGCAGGATTCAGGTTTAAGTTAATGATAAAAGGTAGGATTTGAGGTTTGTTTTTTTGTTCTTTAGTCCTAGTTTCCTTCTGATATTTTCCCTGTGAAAGGCGACAGTTTTTGGGGAGGAATTTATCAATTCAGCTATCTCTTTGCTCGTTTTGCCCTGCCGTAGAAGATTTGCTATCTGAATCTCTGTGGGGGTAAAGTTCAAAAACTTGGAGGACAACCTATGTGAAAATGGTGAGATAATATCGTTGAGGTTTGATTCCAGAATACCTACATAGACCTCCTGTTTTTCATCCAATCTATTCTTCTTCAATTTTTCTAAATAGGGAACAACCAGTTCCTTTATGTTCA
>JBGQMP010000133.1:0-5027 GCA_041500685.1 Thermodesulfovibrionia bacterium
AGAACATGAGATTACCTTTCGAAAAGTTCTGCGGAATGCAGGCCTCAACCCATTTCTTTTGCAGATTGCCAATATAAGAGAACATTGTGCCTGGGTGGTTAAAGATAAGGCCTTGGCAACTCAGAAAGCCAAGGCGATGATTGCTGCAGCAGTCAAACGGGTTGCCTTTCATGAGCCTCTCGAAATGAAGGAGATACCATGCAACTCAGATGTTCTTGTCGTTGGGGCGGGTGTAGCTGGAATAAGTGCAGCCCTTACCCTTGCACAGAAGAACAGGAAGGTTTACCTTGTCGAAAAACTGCCGTGTATCGGAGGCAAGGTGGCCGGATATGAAAAGGTGTTTCCGAGTTTGGAGTGTGCCTCGTGTGTGCTCGATCCTTTATTGGATGAGGTTTTACATAATGAGCGTATTGAACTTATGACATTCAGCGAAGTGCAGGAAGTACTCGGATATTACGGTAATTTTATTGTTAAGGTCAAAAAGAAAGCGCGATTTGTTGACAGCAAGACCTGCATTGGCTGTGAAGCATGTTTTGAGGTCTGCCCAGTCAAAGTAAAAAATGAATATAATGAGGGGCTTGATAACCGGAAAGCCATTTATATTCCTTACCCCGGTGCCCTTCCTCATGTAGCAGTCATAGACGGGGAGCATTGTTTACATCTGCAGGGAAAAGAGTGTGATGCATGCCAGAATGCCTGTCCATTTGGTTCTATTCATTACGAAGAAAATGATCAGAGCCAAGAATTGAAAGTTGGTGCAATCATTTTAGCTACGGGATTTGATGTCTTCGACCCCAAAAAAGTTTTTCAGTACGGATACGGTGAGATTAAAAATGTATATACCAGCCTTGAATTCGAAAGATTATTAAATTCAACTGGTCCAACAGGAGGGAAGATTCTATTAAAAAACGGACAACCCCCAAAAAGGATTGCCCTCATTCATTGTGTAGGTTCTCGGACCAGAAAGTATCATGAATACTGTTCTGGTATATGCTGCATGTATTCATTGAAGTTTTCCCATCTGATCAAAGAGCAATTATCCGATAGTTCAATCACTGAATTTTACTCTGATTTTTGCCTACCCGGCAGAGAATCTCAAAGTTTTTTTAATAAACTTGCAGATACAAAAAGAGTAGATTTTGTTCAAGTAAAGAATATTGATTCAATAGAACTAAGCCAAAAGAACAGTACGATTTTGATTAAATATGAAGATATTCATGGCGAGATAAAAGGGCCCTCTTTTGATTTAGTAATTTTATCTGTTGCTATTAAGGCAGCAGGGGATGCCGGAGAATTAGCCGAGATTTTTGGTATCTCACAAGGTAAAGATGGGTTCTTTCTTGAGGAACATACAAATGTAGCACCTGTCTCAACTTCCGTAGGAGGAATATTTATTGCTGGATGTGCACATGGGCCAAAAGATATTCAAGCCGCAGTAGCAGAAGGTCAGGCTGCAGCAGGCAGGATACTCTTCAAGTTGATACCAGGGGAGCAGTTCTCCCTCGAGCCTATAACTGCTGAGGTTGATGAGGCTCTCTGTTCAGGGTGTAAGACATGCATCAGCTTGTGCCCTTATAAAGCCATAACCTATAATTCCCCCTCACCCACCTTTAGTAAAGGGGGGCGGGGGGGATTATTAGATGAAAAGGTGAAGGTAGCTAAAATTAATGAAGTCTTATGTAGAGGTTGTGGTATTTGTGTGGCCGCCTGCCCAAGTGCATCAATTAAGGCCAGAAATTTCACTGATAAGCAGATTGTGGCTGAGATAAATGGGTTGTTACAGGGATGATCGGTTTTGAACCTAAGATTATAGCCTTTCTTTGTAACTGGTGTTCTTATGAATGTGCAGATTCTGTGGGTAGGGCACAAAAGGAATATCCCTCAAACCTGAGGATTGTTCGAGTAATGTGTAGCGGAAGAGTTGATCCTCAGTTTGTGATTAAGGCCTTCAAGGAGGATGCTGAGGGAATAATGATTTTAGGCTGTCATCCTGGTGAGTGTCACTACAAAGAAGGGAATTATCAAGCGCTTAGAAGATATGTAGTCTTAAAAAAGATGCTTGCGCAATTTGGCATAGAGGGAGAAAGGTTGAGGTTACATTGGGTTTCTGCGAGCGAAGGCGATAAGTTTGTTACGATTGTTTTGGAAATGGTCAGGGATTTGAAGAAACTCGGTCCTTTATTATTATGGGACATGGAGAGATAAATGGAAAGGCCTAAGATTGCACTCTATTGGTGTTCAAGCTGTGGGGGCTGCGAAGAGTCAGTCTTGGATATATCTGAGAATATATTAAAAATCATAGAATTAGCTGATATAGTTTTTTGGCCTGTGGCTTTAGACACTAAATATAAAGAGGTCGAAGGGATGCAAGATGGCGAAATTACTGCATGTCTGATAAATGGATCGATCAGGATGGATGAGCAGGAGTATATGGCAAAACTGCTAAGAAAGAAGTCGAAGATAGTTATTGCCCATGGCTCCTGTGCATATATTGGTGGGATATACGGACTAGCTAATTTTTATAAGAGAGAAGAGTGTTTAAATAGGGCTTATAAAGAGGTTCCCAGCGTTAGAAATCCTGAAGGAATACTGCCTCAGGCTCAATCAAAGGATGGTGAGTTTGAAATAGAGCTGTCAGGATTCCATGATTTAGTAAAACCATTAAATCATGTAATTGAAGTAGATTATTATATCCCCGGATGCCCTCCCAACCCCGAATATATTTTTGAGGCTATAATGTCAGTTTTAGAAAATAGGACTCTCTCTAAAGGAAGTGTCTTTGCAGATCAAAAGGCCCTTTGTGCCACCTGTTCAAGAAGAGACACAAAACCAGAGAAAGCTGGTATTAAAGAGATTAAGAGACTTTATGAATGGCAGTGGGATCCAGAGAAGTGTTTTTTGGCTCAGGATATGATATGCCTTGGACCTGCAACAAGAGGAGGCTGCGAAGAAAGATGTATAAAGGCAAACATGCCATGCCGGGGCTGTTACGGACCAACAGAAAATGTCATTGACCAAGGTGGAAAGTTTTTATCTTCTTTAGCATCAATAATTGATTCGAAGGATGAGAGGGAAATTGAGAAAATAGCAGACACCATTTTAGATATGGGAGGATTTTTTTACAGATACTGTCTGCCCTCTTCATTATTAGAAAAGAAAATAAAAAGTTTAAGCTTAGAGGATGCTGACCTATTTATATCTCAGGGTAAGTATGTAGAGGCGATGGATATATACAGGAGACTCATCTCTACGGAACCCGATAACTTGTATGTACTACAGCGCATTGAGGAACTGAAGACCTTTTTGAAACTCCTGGGAAAAGAAAAGACAACTTAATATGAGTCTTCATAGTTAAGATTTTATATGAATAAAAGGATAACCATAGATCCAATAACAAGACTTGAAGGTCACGGTAAGATAGACATTTTCCTGAATGACAATGGTCAAGTCGACAGGGCATACCTGAGTGTGCCTGAATTTAAAGCTTTTGAAAAATTCTGTGAGGGAAGACTTGCTGAAGAGATGCCTGCAATTACACAGAAAATTTGTGGCGTATGTCCAACTGCACACCACACAGCATCAAGTAAAGCACTGGATGACCTCTTCGCAGTAGAACCACCAGAAGCAGCAAAAAAGGTTAGAGAACTAATGTATAACGCATTCATGTTTGAAGACCATCTCCTTCATTTTTATTTTTTGGGTGGACCAGACTTTATCGTTGGTCTTGATGCGCCTCAAGAAAAAAGAAATGTATTTGGCGTAAGAGATGCAGTAGGAGTCGAGATTGTAAAAAAGGTTATAGATATCAGAAAGAAGGCAAGGGAGTTGAATGCCATGATCAGTGGAAGCCCCCTGTATCCTGTTTGTGGACTTCCCGGAGGTATTTCAAAGGCATTGACAGAGAAAGACAGGGCTTATATAAAGGACTTAACAAAAGATTTCGTAACGTTTGCGGAGTTTACATTAAAGATATTTGACGATGTCTTTTTAAAAAGTAAAGAAAATTTTGATTTAATGGTTAGTGATATTTACTATCACAGGACCTATTACATGGGCCTGGTAGATGAAACAAATAAGATAAACTTTTACGATGGGAAGATCAGAGTTGTTGATCCGGATGGGAAGGAAGTTATAACATTTGGAGCAAAGGATTATCTAAAATATCTCCAGGAACGGGTTGAGCCGTGGAGCTATATGAAAATACTCTATTTAAAAAATATCGGATGGAAAGGATTTGTTGATGGAATAGAAAGTGGAATTTATCGAGTGGGCCCCCTTGCCCGCATGAATGCCTCAGAGGGGATGGCTACCCCTCTTGCAGAAGCCGAGTATCAAAAAATGTTCAGCACCTTAGGGAGCAAACCTGTTCATAACACATTAGCCTATCACTGGGCAAGACTCATTGAGGTCTTATATGCAGCAGAGAGGATGAATGAGCTTGCCAATGACCCTGAGCTTACCAACCCAAAAGTAAGGAATATTCCTAACAGTATCCCGAAAGAAGGTATCGGTGTTTGTGAAGCTCCAAGAGGGATGCTTCTCCATCATTATGAAACCGATAAGAAAGGAATATTGCAAAAGGTGAACCTGCTTGTTGCCACACAGAACAATGCTGCAGCGATGTGCATGTCAATTGATAAAGCTGCGCGGTCTCTTATAAAGGATGGTAACGTCTCTGATAGTTTACTCAATATGATAGAAATAGCATTCCGGGCCTATGATCCATGCCTTGCCTGCGCTACCCACATCCTTTCGGGAGAGATACACTGACTGGTGCGCCTGTATGAAACCGTTCTGTTGCACAAGTATTCATAAAGAAGTAATTTCCCATATGTTGGTTTTTATTGACAATATTTGCCATCGCATCTCCATTAATCCACATGGACTTTTATATTTCTTTTTAATATCAATAAGTTATGAATAATTGTTATTGGTATAGAACATGCTTAATTGTTTTTGTGTTTTTAGAATAGAGATGATATGCACTTAAACAAAAGGAGGGATTGATATGGCAGTAGAAGTTTTGG
>JBGQMP010000134.1:0-5024 GCA_041500685.1 Thermodesulfovibrionia bacterium
ATCTTTTCATGTGATTTACTGTATAAGTACCGGTGGAACTTTCGGGCATGCTTTCTATTAATCTTCTTATAATTTTTTCTCTAATTATTGCAGGGATTTTATTGTAATTTTGACTGACATGGAAACCGAAATAACGCTCATAACCGCAAAACATCTCATCCCCTCCAAGTCCTGATAATGCAACCGTCACATTTTCCCGCGCTATTTTACATACAAAATATGAAGGGATTGTAGAATCATCTGCAAAAGGCTCATCAAAGGACGTCACTATCTTTTCAAGTATGTTCTCCACATCCGGCATTACTTCATGTTCTGTATGACTGGTCCCATACCTCTGTGCAACCTGCCTGGCATATTTTCGCTCATCATCAAATCCGCCTGTATCACCGCCAAAGCCGATAGAAAATGTCTTTACCGGATCACAGCTTGCCTGACTCATCAATGCAACAACGGTACTTGAATCGATCCCCCCGCTCAAAAAAGCTCCCAGTGGGACTTCGCTCATCAACCTGATCCTGACAGACTCCTTCAATAATGCCATGAATTCCGCGATAATATCCTTTTCTTTCTTATGACGGTCTGGCCTGAAAAAAACATCCCAGTATTGCTTTACGGTTACCTGACCATTTTTATATGTCAGGCAATGTCCAGGCAGTAGCTTTCTTATATGCTTGTAAATCGTGAGCGGCGCGGGGATATACGCAAATGTAAAATAAGAGCTTAATGCCTCCTCATCTATCGAGCGGTCAAAATCAGGATCAACAAGAATCGATTTCATTTCGGAAGAGAATGCAAACTTCCCTTTATACTGTGCGAAAAACAGCGGTTTTATCCCAAGTCTGTCGCGGGCAAGAAAAAGGGTTTCTGTATGAGCATCCCATATCGCGAATGCAAACATGCCCCGCAATTTGCTGAGACACCCCTCCCCCCACTCTTCGAAGGCATGCAAAATGGTTTCTGTATCACTGTTGGTCGAGAAGTGGTGACCGAGCTGCATAAGATGTGCTCTGATATCCTGATAATTAAATATTTCACCGTTATAAATAATGCACAGTCGCTTGTTTTCATTGAATATTGGCTGTTGTCCTGTTTTTAAATCAATAATGCTCAGCCTCCTATGTCCCAATGCAATATTATCATGCACATAGTAGCCTTCTTCATCTGGCCCGCGATGGTGCAAGCGCGATGTCATCTCCTGAATGGTGCACAGTAACTCTTGATAATCTTGCTTATTCTCTATATATAAACCGGTTATGCCACACATAGTCAGGCTTATTTCAAGGGACTCAACAGGGTGTGCTTTTTTGAAAAATGCATATACGTATTGAAGATTAGTGTATTGAAACGTCTACTATGCTCTTTGACAAAATCTCTATAATGCGCTCCCCTGCTTTTCCATCCCATAATGGGGGGGTGAGGCCTTCTTTCTTATTGCCGTCAATAATGCTGAACGCTGTTTGCGAAATCTTATCAGGGTCTGTTCCAACAAGGTAATTGGACCCTGTTTTCACCGTAACAGGACGTTCGGTAGTACTCCTGAGGGTTATACAAGGAACGTGAAGAAACGTCGTTTCCTCTTGAATCCCTCCCGAATCTGTCAACACTAAGGCTGCGTCTATCAAAAGTCGCAGGAATTCCAGATACCCTAGCGGTTTGGTAAGGATAATGCCGTCATGTTCTTCTAACATTGCATAAAGCCCAAAGTGCTTTAAATTGCTTTCAGTGCGGGGATGCAAAGGGAAAATGAGGCAAATTCTCGAAGCTATACTCTTTAAACAGTCAATTAATGATTTGAGCGCATCATACGTGTCCACATTGCTCGGCCTATGGAGGGTCACTAAACCATAAGCAGAAAGTTTAAGAGCAGACTTAAGCGTTTCACAACATTTTTGTTCACTACAATGTTCATTCAAAATGGTTTCAATGGTATTTAATTTGAGCGCTTTTTCTTTATGTCGAATAAGGGTATCAATCATAACGTTTCCCACGAAATGGATCTTTTCCCTTCGTACTCCTTCTCGTTCAAGATTTTTTATAGCATCTTTTTCTGTGATAAACAAAAAGTCGCTTAAGGCATCGGTGAGGATACGGTTTATCTCTTCTGGCATTTCGCGGTCAAAAGAACGAAGGCCAGCCTCAACATGGGCAATAAGCGGGCGTTTTTTATTTGTTGTTCCATCATACTGGATTTTAGATGCCACAAGAGTGCATGCAATAGTTTAATTAAAATATCCAAAAACTATAAGGATATACGGCTTTTACTTAAGAAGTACCGGTTCAAAACGTTCTATAATTTGTGCAGTTTGAACAGCATGGGATGCAGATCCTACTTCAAGGTTATAATGAGGCCTGGGAATTTCCAGTTCTTTGAAAAAAAGGCTAGACATTCTTTCATCGTAATGTTGGCCGGTATGAACAATAACATGCTCGATCCTCGCACAACCTTCTGATTTATTATGTTCTTCAATAGCTTTAGCAATCGGAGCCACTTTCATGAAGTTGGGCCTAGCCCCTGCTATTGACATAATCTTTATAAGATATCCTGTTTTTTTAATTTCGGGGTTTATCATGCTTGTACAAGACCCCATTAAATTGGAATATTGTTTATATAATCCACGATTACTTTTTTGTCTTTCTCAGAAAGCAATTGATGAGTAGGTAAAGTTAGAATCCTCTCTACAATCTTACTTGCGAAAGGAAATGCCTTACCATTGAATAAATCCTTGATCTCTTCAATCTCGTTTATAGGAGTAGGGTACATTTGGCTGATCCCAAGGCCCTTTTCATTGAAAAGTGAATAAATTCTTTCCTTTATTTCTCTATCTTTTACCATGAGAGGCAGCCGAAGAAAAGAAATGGAGGCGTTATTTCTCAACCCCAGCAACGACTTCAATCTTAACCTTTCATAAAAGTATGAGGCATTTTCTTTACGCATTTTATTCGACTCTTCCAGTTGTCTCTGCCAGCCCCTTAAAAGACCCGCCTGCATTCCAGAAAGTCTCCTTATTGGGAACTCTTTATAAAACATAGTTTCCCCTAATTTCAGAAAGGGTAGCCCTGATGGAAACCAGTATAGTAAAGGATGGATAAAGATACTCAGAATCATTACTTTAAGGAATTCTTTAATAGTCTCTGAGATGCCTGGACTCTTAACATGAGAGTACACACTCTCGATCGCCGTGGAAATCCTGTCTGAATTTGTGACTATAATCCCACCTGAACCGCAAGTTATATTCTTGCCTCTGCCCAGACTGAAAAATCCAGCATCACCGATTGTCCCAAGCTTTTTCCCTTTATACATACCACCCATTGCTTGAGCTGCATCTTCTACAACAAAGATGCCTCTGTCTTTGCAGAAGCTGTTTATTTTATCCATGTCTGCTGGGATACCAAAGAGGTGATCTGGTATAACACAAAGGGTGTTTTCCGTAACAGCTTCTTCAAAAAGTTTGTAGTCAAAATCAAAGGTAAGAGGGGCAATATCACAGAGTGATATTTTTAACCCCGCTTTTACAATCGCAGATGGAACAGAAAAACAGGTATAGGCCGGAATGAGCACCTCTTTCTTATTAGGTGATAAAGACTTCAAGGCCAGCAAAATCAACGTTAGGGCCGCCTTTCCTGATGAGACTAGGAAAATGTGTCTGACTTTGAAGTATTCTTTCATTTCACTTTTCAGTTTTTTCAGATATCTCCTACCGAGAAAAGTTCCAGCCAAACCATGCACAAGGGCTGACAGATTAATCGGCGCTGCGGCAGGAGGTATGGTACGCTGAATTTTCATATTATAATTACGGTATATTTCTAACGATTTTGGGGCCTAATAACCTTGTCAAACTTACTGGCAGTTTCTGCCAGATTTTTATGGCCATTTGATATTTAGGATTTTCAGGATTAAGTTCAGGGAGTGGACCTATATTTTTTAACCAGTAATGCCAGTAAAGCTGAACAGGTTTTGCTCCCCACTGCTCTTTGAATCTGTAAGTGCTTTCCCATAGAGTTGAACGGCCGAAATCAAAAACTTTATAGCCATTTTCACAGGCAAACTTAAGTGCATTCCAATAAAGCAGCATATTCGGGCTGTAATGATTGTAACATCTTAAAGATGAAGCCCAGGGAATCTCTAATATCTCTTTAAATCCTACAAAAAAACCCGAGGCCACAGGATCTCCCCATTTAGAATATACCGTGCTTATCCAGGTTGTTTCAGGGAATTCTTTCAGGATGTTTTTGAAGAATTCTTTTGAATAGACCGGCGTTCCGAGGTCTCTCAGGTTTATGGAAAAGACTGTGTAGAAGCTTTCCAGTTCTTCTTCCCTGCCAAACTTCGAATACATCTCCTCTTTTGTAGGTCTTCTTATCTGACTCCGTAATTTTGAAGAAAAAGAATTCCACAGTTCTTCTGGGCTTTGAGGAAGTCTTAGCCTCATAGAGATCTTTGCTGTCTTTGCTGGAAGCCCCAGGCTAATATGCTGTGCATGTCTCAACTCGATATATTCTACATTCTTTTCTGCTGCGATACCCACAGCCTCTTTCAGTAATTGATTACAAATTTCTTCATTATCCGCACATACCCCTCCGTAGTTAAAATATGGGAGGGAAACTATAAAATTGCCGAAAAGAAAGCTTTTCAGATGAACAAGGGGTAGAATCCCTCTTATTTCGTTCTCCCTGTCTTCTCCCAATAGATAATAGGTCTTATGCCCGAAACTCCTTTCAATGACATCCTTCCAGCCAATAAAATGATAACAAGTGGAAGTATTCGATTCCATCACATATCTGTCCCACCGTTTGCTATCGTCCTCTGTGAATAAACGAATACCCATCTATCCACCTGATTCAGGATGCATGATACAAGATGCACGATGGATGCAAGATGCATTTCTCACTGGAACCAAAGCCCATCAAAAATAGCAATATATAAGGTGGTTATTAAAATTCCCCAACTTAACCCAAACGTTGCATTAACAAGAAGGCAGACATGCTGAAAAACCCCTGCAAATCGACAAGATTTTATTCTGATA
>JBGQMP010000135.1:0-4993 GCA_041500685.1 Thermodesulfovibrionia bacterium
AAGACAACCGGAAAGGAACTGGTGAAGGTAAAAACCAAGGTGAAGATTGCAATAGACAGAGCGACATTTGGGGATATAACTCCGGATGTCCGGCGCCCGGGTGTGATCACGGAAGCCGTAGATATGCAGGTTTCCCTGCTTGCGCTTGCTCTTCGTGGCGGTAAGACACGGAATGTAATACTTGATGGAATTCTCGCAGATCAACTTCGCAAGATGAATGTTGTCCGCTACAGAGGAGAAGAATATCCATTTACAGAAGGAAATATTTTCTCTGCCGTTCAGTCATTAAAAGATATTGTCTATGATGGGCTTGTACGCACGAATGAGAAAGTTTATGACCTCCTTTGCCTTGGCAGAAGTCTTCAGCAATCAATTGACGGTGACATTAAGAGTTTTACTTTAAAGTATATTGACTGGGAACGTCCTGAAAACAATGTCTATCATGTCACAGAAGAATTCAGCGTTGAACGAACCGGCACCAAAGAGGAATACAGACCTGATATAGTGCTTTTCGTAAATGGAATTCCACTGGTAGTTATTGAATGCAAAAGACCTGAACTTGGGCCGGGAAAGGATCCGATTGAGCAGGCTATCTCTCAACATATCCGTAACCAGAAAGACGATGGCATACCTCAGCTATTTCTCTATTCGCAGCCTTTATTATCAGTCTCTAAGAACGAAACGAAATATGCTACAACAGGGACTTCGATGGACTTCTGGGCTGTGTGGAGGGAGGATAGGGATGTAGACAAAGAGGTCTTTACTCTCATAAATAAGCCTCTTTCAAATGTTCAAAAAGATAAGCTTTTTCAGAGCAGGTTTAAATATGTCCGTTCGTACTTTGATGCAATAGAGAAAGAAGGCGGCAGAGAAGTTACAGAGCAGGATCGCTCATTGTATTCGCTTTGCAGTCCAGAGAGACTTCTGGAATTAGCATTTCGCTATATTCTCTATGATGCTGGGGAGAAGAAAATAGCCCGTTACCAGCAATATTACTGTGTAAAGAACATAATGGAGAGAATCAGGACACTTGATAATGAAGGGAGACGTGTTGGCGGTGTGGTATGGCACACTCAGGGGAGCGGAAAGTCGCTTACTATGGTTATGCTTGCGAAAGCAATTGCACTTGAACCAACTATAGAGAACCATAAAATCATACTCGTTACCGACCGCATTGATCTTGATGACCAGATTTATAAAACTTTCCATCACTGCGGAAAAGAAGTCGAACAGGCAAAGACAGGCAAGCACTTAATGGAAATGATTGGATGGCATAAAGAACGGATTATTACCACTATTATTGACAAGTTTGATGCTGCTATAGGCACTAAGGATTTTAGTAATCCTGATCCGAATATTTTCGTTCTCGTTGACGAGGGACACAGGGGGCAGTATGGGCCACGCCATGCCAAGATGAGAAAGACCCTGCCAAAAGCCTGTTATATAGCGTTTACCGGCACGCCGATTATGAAGAAAGACAAGAATACTGTGATTAAATTTGGCGGGTTAATCCGGCCATCGTATACAATCTCACAAGCGGTTAAAGACAAAGCTGTAGTGCCTTTGCTTTACGAAGGCCGTCATGTTGAACAAAAAGTGGATTCTGAGTCTATTGACAGCTGGTTTGATAAGATTACAAAGAATCTGACTAAAGAACAAGCTACTGATCTAAAGAAAAAGTTTGCAACCACCGACCAATTGAACAAGGCCGAACAGAAAGTTATGCGTATAGCCTGGGACATCAGCGAGCATTTCAGGGAAAACTGGCAGGGTACACCTTTCAAGGGACAATTGGTAACCCAAGATAAGGCAACAGCATTGCTTTACAAGAAGTATCTTGATGAGTTTGGTATGGTTTCTTCTGAAGTCTTAATTTCAGGTCCTGATGAGAGAGAAGGTGAAGAAGATATCTACACTGAAAATAAAGAAGAGGTTATACGTTTTTGGAAGGCGATGATGGCTAAGTATAGCAGTGGAAAAGAATACAATAAGCAGATTATTAATGCTTTTAAGTATGGCGAGACACCAGAAATAATTATTGTTGTAGATAAACTAATCACAGGCTTTGATGCCCCTCGCGACACAGTCCTCTATCTAACACGAATGCTTAAGGATCATACCTTACTCCAGGCTATAGCACGTGTGAACCGTCTTTACGAAGGAAAAGAATTTGGCTATGTTATTGATTACCGTGGTGTGCTGGAAAATCTTGATCAAGCATTAGATTTGTATAGTGCACTGCCTGAGTTTGATAAAAATGATCTTGTTGATACATTGACAGATGTATCTGTTGAAGTGCAAACCCTTCCGCAGAAACATTCCGTTCTTTGGGATATATTCAAAGAGATAAAGAACAAATATGATGAGGAGGCATATGAACGTCTTTTGGCTGATGATGCCTTACGTGCACGGTTTTATGAGAGAGTTTCTGAATATAGCCGCACCTTGGCAATTGCCCTGTCAACTGTCAGCTTCATAGAAGACACTCCACAGAAAAAGATTGATCAATATAAAAATGACCTTCGCTTTTTCAGGTATTTGAGACACTCTGTTCAGAGACGTTATGCAGAAGTGGTTGATTTCTCTGAATATGAGCCAAAGATTAAGAAATTAATTGATACATATGTTGGCACAGGAGAAAAGGTCGAGCAGATTATAGAACCGGTCAATATTTTTGATAAGGAAAAGTTCTCCCAGGAGGTGGAAAAATTAAGAAGCGAGGCTGCTAAGGCTGATACAATTGCACATCGAACAATGAGAACCATTACAGACCGCATGCAAGAAGATCCTGCTTTTTATAGAAAATTTTCTGAACTTCTACAGGAGACTATTAGAGCATTTCGGGAAGGACGCATTAAGGAAGTTGAATATCTAAAGAGAGTCCAGGAAATCATGAATTTTGTAATTAATAGAACCGGTGATGATATTCCTGAAACTCTAAAGTACAAGGAAACGGCAATGGCATATTATGGGGTTGTTAGTGAAACCATGGAAAAATATGGGACAGAGAGTTCTTCCACGACTACGGCTGCTGAGAAAATAAGTCTTGTTATTGATGAAATTATTAAGAGACTGCGTATTGTAAGCTGGAACACAAATATTGATATTCAGAATCAAATGCGTAACAAGATCGAAGATTTTATCTTTGAAATAATGAATGAATATAAAATTACTCTTACTTTTGAGGACATAGATTCAATTATGGATCAATGTCTTGATATTGCAAAAGTGAGGATTCCATGACTTCAAGTAAAAGTAAGGAATATAGTATCAAATTTGGCAGGGAGCCAATAAGAGTAGCTCTGTCATTTAAAGAGCGGAAGACCCTTAAGATAAGCGTGCATCCGGACAAAACTGTAACAGTGGACGCTCCTAAAGAAAAAAAGTTACAGGCTGTCCTGGCAAGAGTAAAAGAACGTGCCCCTTGGATTATTAAACAGAGAGCTTATTTTGAGCGTTTTCAACCTTTGCTGACCCAAAGGCAATATATAAGTGGAGAGAGCTATTATTATATAGGAAGGCAATACCGTCTTAAGGTTCTCAAGGAATCTGAAAAAGGCGTCAAACTCATTGGGAAATACATTAATGTCTATACCCCTCATGAGAATAATTCTTCAGAAGTAAGAGAACTCCTTCAGGGCTGGTATAGAAGACATGCTGAAGTAATATTTTCTCAACGCCTTGAACTCTATGACAAGGTCATAAAACGCTTGAATGTGATCTATCCAGAAATAAGGATTCGTCATATGAAGAAGAGATGGGGTAGCTGCAGCAAATCGGGAGCTCTTGTGTTAAATACAGAATTGGTAAAAGCTCCTTTACACTGTATAGATTATGTAATTATACATGAAATCTGTCACCTGAAAAACAGGCCTCACGATAACGGATTTTATAAGCTGCTCGAAAAGCATATGCCAGATTGGAAACAAAGAAAAGAACGGCTTGAGAGAGTGATAATTTGAGAATTAATTCATGTTGTAAATAGGAAAATAGGGTCAGCGACTTTTAATTTTTCAAAATTATCTTGCCAGAGGGCTGAAGGGCACTCTCCTTTGTTTTGATCTAAAAGGAAAGGGTGCGATTCATATGACCTGGAAACTCAGTCCCTCAATCCTCGATGCCCTTAATTTCTTAACTCTCACATAAACTATTGCTTGACCAAGTTCCCTGTGAGTCTCAGCAAGTACGATATTTTTTTCGGCCAGCCTAAAAAAGATGGGAAGGTCTTCCACTACTGAGTCCGTGAAAAAAACGTGGAAAAAGTATGTCAAAAAAGGTATAAATACAGCGATTTATGTATAAATCAAAATGTCTCTCAAACCCTTGACTGATAAGGATTTACTGGTATTTTCAAGCACTTGTTGTGTCCCTTAAAGCTGCCAACCACTCTGGCACCCCTCCGATGTTATTTTAATAAATAAATTAGGTTGTGCGTTTAACAAAAAGGATCTTGCTATGGCCTATGGCTGCAGGAAGTTTATAAATAGTCCTTAAGAACCAAAACCTTTATTTCTCTTACCCATTTTAGTTTATCATCATTAGTAAGAAATGCGTCTGCACCGACATCAATGGATGAAGACATTTGGATTGCATCAAGGGCTCTGAGGAAAGGATAACGTCCTCTAAGTTTTCCAGCGCTCTCTGCTATGCCTTCGGAGATTTCTATCAAGGTAAGGTTCTTTCCGTGCTTAAGAAAATCGGCAAATTTCCTTGCAAGCCTTTCATCTCCTTCCTCAATTGGTTTGGGCAAGACCTCAGTGAGTGTTATGACAGATGAATAGGCGTTCAGATTGCCTGACTGAAAAGCCGTGACAACTTCTTTTGCAAGGGGGCCAAACTGAGGGTGGGCTTCAATGAACCCACCAGTTGCATAAATTTTATTCGTTTGAGGAGGCAGATGTGTTGAAAAAGCCCTGCCATCGACACCTTACAGCCCTCCCATGTGGTCTGCCAGCCCTTTCAGGAATACACAAAAGGTGAAATCTACGGTCAC
>JBGQMP010000136.1:0-4973 GCA_041500685.1 Thermodesulfovibrionia bacterium
AGCATTTAGTAGTAGCCTCGACAACAGGAGACACAGGTCTGCTCTTCTCTGAGGAATTAAATGGTATGAATCTGAATCTTGTTATCGTAACTCATTCAGCAGGCTTTAAAGAACCAAATACCAATGAGATGATAGCAGAAATAAGAAAAAAGATAGAGACAACCGGTGCGAAAATATTCACAGGTTCTATGTTAACTCACTCCCTCGAAACATCCCTGGTATCAAAGTTTGGTGGCACTTCTCCGACAGTAATTATCGCTCAATCCCTGAGGAGGTTTGGTGAAGGAGCAAAGGTATGTTGCGAGATTGTCATGATGGCTGCTGATGCAGGATTGATACCAGAAGGTGAAGAGGTACTTGCAGTTGCTGGCACTGCAAAAGGTGCTGATACGGTAATGGTTATAAAGTCAGCCGCTTCAAAGAGGTTTCTTGACCTCAGAGTCCTCGAAATCCTCGCAAAACCAAGGGCATAACCTTAGACATTCCAATAATCAATAACCAAGCACCAAGTTCCAAACAAATTTCAAACACCAATAAACAAGCTGGTTTGGTTATTTGTTACTTTTCTCAATATATCCTTCTATCAAGAAATCTTCCCCGATTCGTCTCATTTTTATATCCTTCAATCGGTATGCCTCTTCAAGCTTTCTGAATGACTTCCCTCCCACAGCAGGAAACGACTCTTTTCCCCCTATGATCTTGGGTGCGATAAAGAACATCACCTTGTCGACAATTCCTTCTTCGAGAGCATGGGCATTCATTGAAGATCCTGCTTCTATCAGAACTGATGTGATTTCCTTTTCGCCAAGCTTTTTCATAAGCCATTGAAGATCGACCTTTTCACCCTCGTATTTAATGAGTTGAATACCTCTGTTCAACAATATTTTGATTTTTTCCTCATTTAAAAATTCCCCCTGCCCTCCCTTGACCCTCCTGTATCCCTGCCCGACGGACGGCAGGCGGGCCCCCTTACTAAGGGGGGAATTAAAGGGGGGTGAGGTGGGATTATTGAACTCTAAAGCGTGAAATTTCTTGGTTACAATAATTGTCTGTGGTGGCACCTGGAGAACTCTTGAAGGGAGAGGAATTTCGAGGTTCGGATCAATGATAATCCTCTGTGGACTCTTGGCTACTCCTATCCTTGCTGTAAGCTCAGGATCATCTGCCTTAACTGTTCCTATGGCTGTCATGACTGCATCAACACTGCTTCGGAGACGGTGAACCATCTTTCTCGTCTTTTCAGATGTTATCCATTTAGACTGCCCTTCAGGGGTAGCAATCTTCCCGTCGAGGGTCATGGCAACCTTTAGTACCACAAAGGGTTTTCCTTTGGTTATATATTTTATATATGCTTCGTTAAGACTTTTTGCCTCTTTTTCAAGAATACCTAATCTCACAGCTACACCTGCCTTCTGAAGCTCTAGGATTCCTCTGCCTGATACCCTTGGATTCGGGTCTGTCATCCCAATAACTACCTCTTTTATACCAGCACTAATGATAGCCTTTGTGCAGGGGGGTGTCCTTTTCTCTGTATGGCAGCATGGTTCGAGATTAATGTAAAGCGTGGAACCCTTAGCGTTTTCTGCAGCTTTTTCTATTGCAAGGGCCTCAGCATGGGGGGTCCCAGGCTTTCGATGGAAATCCTCAGAGATGGTTTTGCCTCCTTTAACCATTATAGCGCCAACCATCGGGTTAGGGCTCGTCATATGGCGAGCCCTTGCTGCAAGCCTGAGAACACGCTTCATATAAAGATTGTCATCCATAAAAGAAGTTCTTCTCCTAAAAGGTCTACAAAAAGGTTCAGGGGTTCGAGGATTCCAGGGTTCAAGTGATTCCTTTGGCCACTTAACCCCTTGAATCCTTTAAAAGTAATCAACTATTTCAGCTATAATTTAGAGATAATAGGATAACACAATTTTTTACTTCTCACTACTCGCTCTTTTTTGATATAATGGAACAATGAATAATATATGGTTAGGATTAATAGCAGTTGCCGTTGCTGCAACAGCTTTTTCTCTTATTTTGCTACTCGTCGAATTGAAGAGGACAGTTCAAGCTCTGAGGGATTCTTTAAAAACGACAGAAGAATCCACGAAAACAACGCTTGAAGAATTACAGCAGACACTCAAGAGCCTCAGAGATATATCAGACAATATAAAAGAGGTAACAGACGATATAAGAACTTTCTCGGGTGCTGTAAAAGATGTAGGGCAGAATATAAGTCATGTGAGTAACCTCGTAGAAAATATTGCATCTTCTACCCTCATAAAAGCCTCAGGCCTTAAGGTCGGCGTAAGAACAGCCCTCGGAGTTTTATCAAGTAATCTTCTAAGTAATCTCTTTAAGAAAGGAGGTAGACAATGAGAGAGGAAGATGGATATAGTGCTGGTAGTATGTTTCTTTCTTTCATTCTTGGAGGTATTGTGGGTGCAGCTGTCGCATTGCTTTTGGCCCCAGAGGCAGGCAGTGAGACAAGGCATAAGATAAAGGAGTTTGCAGGGGATGTAAAGGATAAGGTAAGGGATTATACCGGGGATGTAAAGGATAAGGTTACTTCTACTATCGACAAGGGTAGAGATCTTTATGAAGAGAAAAAATCCTCCATAACAAAAGCTGTTGAGGCAGGCAAGGAGGCTTACGAGAAAGAGAAAGAGAGGTTATCGAAGGAATCGAATGCATGAGGTGTCTATTGCCCAGAGCCTGCTTAAGATTGCAGTCGAAAGTTGTGAAAAGGAAGGCTATAAAGGCATAGAAGAGATAAAGGTAAAGATCGGGAGGGCCTCGGGCCTTATGCCCGAGGCCCTCTCATTTGCGTTTGATGCGGTAAAGATTGGTACCATCGCAGAAAAAGCAAGCCTGACTATTGACGAAATACCTGTCACTGGTTTTTGCGAAAGCTGCAAAAGCAGTTTCACTGTAGAGGAAGCATACGTAATATCCTGTCCGAAGTGTGGAGATATTTCAATCCGGGTAGAAACAGGTCATGAGCTACATGTCTATGAAATGGACGTATTTTAACGCCCATCGTAATATAAAATATTAATATGGTTTAATGCTTTCTCAAAAACGTTTTAAAGGAGGTCTAACGGGGTGAAAGTTAAGGTCGTATCACATATATTGGAGGCAAATGACAGGATTGCCGCAGAAAATAGAAACGTGTTTCATGAATCAGGTGTTTATGTTATCAACCTCATGAGTGCCCCTGGGGCAGGCAAGACATCCCTCATAGAAAGGACGATTAAGGAGCTTTCCAGTAAACTGAAGATCGGCGTTATAGAAGGTGATATCGCTGGCAAGGATGATGCTAAAAGGATTGCAAAACTCGGTATTCCTGTCGTTCAGATAAATACAGGTGGAGCATGCCACCTTGATGCAAATATGATTAATGAGGTAATTGCTGATTTACCCCTTAAAGACCTTAATCTCCTCATCATAGAGAATGTTGGAAATCTCGTCTGTCCTGCTGAGTTTAAAGTTGGCGAGGACATGAAGGTCATGCTTCTCAGCATTGCAGAGGGAGACGATAAGCCTTTGAAATATCCGTTAATGTTCCAGGAATCGTCGGCACTGATCTTAAATAAGATTGACCTTCTTCCTTATACAAATGTAAGCATAGAAAAAATCAAGAAGAATTCCATATCCCTGAATAAAAAGTTGAAAATTTTTGAGGTCTCATGCAAGACAGGTGAAGGGATAAGAAAATGGGTTGAATGGTTACAGTCACTCATAAAATAATCAATGAATTTAAGGGTGAAAATATTAGTCAGAGGGATTGTCCAGGGTGTTGGCTTCAGGCCCTTCGTTTATAGCCTTGCCAGATCTTTGAATCTCAAGGGATTTGTGATGAATTCCTCCAAGGGTGTTACCGTTGAGATCGAGGGTGATAATAGCTCCACCTTTATCGATAGGCTTACCCAAGAAGCACCACCTCTCTCACAGATCATGGATGTTGAGGTAATTCCGATGCCCTATTTTGGTTATCAGGATTTCCAGATCCTCAAAAGTGAGGATGAAGGGAGTTTTACCCTCATTTCTGCAGATGTTTCAATATGTCAAGACTGTTTTAGAGAACTCTTTGATAGTAATGACAGACGTTACCTCTATCCATTTATCAACTGTACAAACTGTGGACCTCGATACACGATAACAAAATCTATTCCTTATGACAGGCCGAATACCACGATGTCTGTATTCCAGATGTGCCCTGAATGTGAAAACGAATATCATAATCCTGAAGACAGAAGATTCCATGCCCAGCCGAATGCATGTGCTGTGTGCGGGCCACATGTTCATTTAAAAGTTACAAGTGAGAAGTTAAAAGTTGATGAGAAAGAAAATCCAATAAAAGAGACAATAAGACTTCTAAAGCAAGGATATATTGTTGCTATCAAGGGGCTTGGAGGGTTTCATTTAGCCTGCGATGCAACGAATGAAGATGCAGTAAATATGTTGAGGTTAAGAAAGAGAAAAAGTAATAAGCCATTTGCCCTCATGGCCCCTGATGTCGAAACGATTAAAAAATTCTGCGATGTATCTCAAGAAGAGGAAGATCTCTTAATCTCTATCAGAAGGCCTATTTTGCTCCTTAAAAAGAAGGGAGCACCTCTTCCTGATGCAGTTGCTACAAATAATCCCTGCATCGGCTTCATGCTTCCTTACACCCCTTTGCATTATCTTTTATTCTATTATCCGTTAAATGAAAATTTTCACAGGCTGAAGCCTACGGCTACATCTCCAGGACTGTCGACTGTAGACTATCGACTAACGACTAATTTCGATGCTATTGTCATGACAAGTGGTAATATTTCAGAGGAGCCTATCGTCATTAATAATGAAGAAGCTGTTTCCAAGTTATACGGTATCGCTGACGCATTTCTTGTCCATAACAGGGATATCTTTATGCGCGTTGACGATTCAGTCGTAAGAGTCATGACGAACAGCACATCATTATCTTTTATACGCCGTTCAAGGGG
>JBGQMP010000137.1:0-4930 GCA_041500685.1 Thermodesulfovibrionia bacterium
TAGGCCAGTAGCTCTAACGGCTAGAGCATCGGACTCCAAATCCGAGGGTTGGGGGTTCAAATCCCTCCTGGCCTGCCAGATAAAGTTTAAAAGTTATGAGTTATGAGCTAAGAGTGAAAACTGGTAAATGAGATGTTAAACAAGGTTAAGGAATTTTTCAGGGAAGTAAAGGTTGAGATAAAGAAGGTGGTTTTCCCTTCACGGGATGAACTTATGGGTTCAACGTGGGTTGTAATAATCACTGTCTTGGTTATTTCCATATTCTTGGGTATCGTTGATCTCGGTCTTTCAAGACTGGTGGGGATAGCGCTAAGGTAAAACAATGGGGAAGAACTGGTATGTAGTACACACGTATTCAGGATATGAAGAGAAAGTAAAACTTACGATAGAAGAGAGGAGAGATAAAAAGGCTCTGCAGGATAAGATAGCAAGAATTCTTATACCTACAGAAAAGATTATAGAGCTCAAAGGTGGTAAAAAGAGAGAGAGTGACAAGAAATTTTATCCTGGTTATATCCTTGTAGAGATGGAAATGGATGACGAGACATGGCACCTCGTAAGGAACATACCGCGAGTAACAGGATTTGTGGGTGGTACAAAACCTGTTGCCCTTTCTGAGGAAGAGATTGTGGTTATCCTTCAGCAGATTGAAAAAGGTCCCATGCCTCAGGTTAAGACGAAGTTCCGGAGGGGAGAACAGATCAGGATCATTGACGGTCCTTTCACGAATTTCGTTGGCTACGTAGAAGACTTTGATATAGATCATGGTAGGCTTTATGTTATGGTCAGTATATTCGGCAGGCAGACATCTGTAGAGCTTAATTTTTCCCAGGTAGAAAAGGCGTAAGGTCTTCGACCCGGAGGGAGGTGTAAATGGCTAAAAAAAAGGCAGTGGTTGCTCAGATCAAACTTCAGATACCAGCAGGGAAGGCGAATCCCGCACCACCTGTAGGACCAGCTCTTGGTCCGCATGGGATAAACATTATGGAATTCTGTAAAGCCTTTAACACACAGACTCAGGCATTGGGAGATACCGTAATACCTGTGGTGTTAACGGTTTATGCTGATCGATCATTTACGTTCATAACCAAAACGCCTCCTGCATCAGACCTCCTGAAAAAGGCAGCGGGGATCATAAAGGGTTCAGGTGCACCGAATAAAGATAAGGTTGGAAAAGTTACATCAGCCCAGATCAGGGAGATAGCGCAAAGGAAGCTCCCGGACCTGAATGCTTACTCCCTTGTTGAGGCTGTAAAGATCATAAGCGGAACCGCGAGGAGCATGGGCATAGAAATAATAGATTAAAGGTGAACAATGGGAAAGAAAATGAAAGTAGCCAAAGAGAAGATCGAGAGAAACAAGGGATATTCTATTGAAGAGGCAATACGTATTGTAAAGGAATCTTCCTATGCAAAGTTTGATGAGACTGTTGACTTAGCTCTTAATCTTGGTGTTGATCCGAAGAAATCAGACCAGATGGTTAGGGGATCGGTTAAGCTTCCCCATGGGACAGGCAAAAAGGTGAGAGTTCTGGTTTTTGCAAAAGGAGAAAAGGAAAAAGAGGCAGTAGATGCAGGTGCAGATATTGTTGGGGCAGAGGACATTGTCGAGAAGATAAGCAAAGGATGGCTTGACTTTGATAAGGCTGTTGCGACCCCTGATATGATGGGCCTTGTGGGGAAATTAGGTAAGATACTTGGTCCAAGAGGGCTTATGCCAAACCCCAAACTTGGTACAGTGACCTTCGATATTACGAGGGCCGTAAAGGAGATAAAAGCAGGAAAAGTAGAATATAAGGCCGAAAAAGCTGGGATTGTACATGTTTCGATAGGGAAAGTCTCTTTTGATAATCAGAAGCTTCTCGATAATGCGAAGGCAGTAGTTGATTCCATCGTAAAGGCAAAACCAGCAACAAGCAAGGGCAAGTACCTAAAGAAGATATACGTCTCATCAACGATGGGGCCAGGAGTAACGATTGATATTGCATCTCTGGGAAAGGGGGTATAACCTGAAGAAGGATAAGAAAGCACAAGTCATAGCAGAGCTGAGCGACGAGTTTCATAAAGCAAGGGCATTAATCTTTACAGAGTATCGGGGATTGACTGTTGCTGAACTCTCGGAGTTGAGAAGTCTCTTAAGAGGATCGAATATAAAGTATAGGGTAGTGAAAAATACCCTTGCCACTATTGCGTCTCGGGGTACACCCGTTTCTTTTGCACAGGACTCTTTCAAAGGTCCTGTAGGTGTCGTTATTAGCTATGATGACCCCGTGCTGACAGCGAAAAGGGTACTTGAGTATTCCAAGAAGAACGGGAAGCTTAAGGTCAGCAGTGGTATTATCGAAGGAAGGTTTTGTGTGTTAGATGATATAAAGGCTGTCGCTGGACTGCCGTCGAGGAAGGTTTTGCTGTCCATGATTGCGGGTTCGTTCCAGGCATCTATCGGTAAATGTGCTGCTGTCCTCAGTGCAACGATAAATAGTTTCGCTTACGCAATGCAAGCTTTGAAAACAAAAAGAAGTAGTTCGTAGACAGTAACTAGTAGTTAAGGAAGAATAGAAAATCTTTTTCCCCTGACTACTTGCTACTAATTATTTAACTACTGAGAATACAAGGAGGATCTAAAGAATGGCTATCACAAAAGAACAGGTTTTTGAGTTTATCGACAACATGACGGTTCTCGAAATGTCGAAATTTATAAAAGAGTTTGAAGAGAGATATGGTGTGACTGCTGCAGCGCCAGTTGCTGTGGCTGCAGTGCCAGGAGCGACTGCTGGAGCGGCTTTACCGGAGGTAGAGGAAAAGACAAGTTTTGATGTCATCCTATCTGCTGTTGGTGAAAAGAAGATACAGGTTATCAAGGTTGTAAGGGAACTTACGGGGCTGGGGCTTAAAGAGGCAAAGGACCTTGTTGATGGAGCTCCAAAACCTGTAAAAACAGGCATTGCAAAAGAGGAAGCTGACTCAGTTAAGGCAAAGCTCGAAGAACAAGGTGCGACAGTAGAGATTAAATAGGATTAGATGTTGGGATTAGGGTTTACAAGACACATTGTCTGACCTAATCCCAAAACCTAATGAAAGGCAAAAGTTCTCGGGAAAGAGTAGCGCGAGAAAACTTTACGACCATTTGATAAAATAATGATAAACCTATTAAGATTGATTAAGATTGAATATTCTATCTAACCTAATCCCCCAAGACCCAATAAAGAAAAAAGGAGAAACATGGCAAGAGTTCTAAGAGAGAGATTACGCTTTGGAAAGGTCCCTCTCTTCCTGGATGTCCCCAGCCTTGTAGAGATACAGAAGAGGTCCTATGAGAAGTTTTTACAGAGGGATGTCCCGATGGAAAAGAGGGAGGAGATGGGGCTGCAGGCTGCATTTCTCAGTGTATTTCCGATCATGGATTACAATGAGACAGCCTCGATAGAGTTTTTAGGTTATATCGTGGGAGAACCTAAGTTCAGTATCCGTGACTATCTCCAGAAGGGGATTACCTATGCGGCTGCACTGAAGATTAAGGTGAAACTCAATTTCTGGGAGGTCGAGCAGAAGGGAAACAAGAGGTTGAGGGAGTCGAGAGAGGAGGATGTCTATGTCGGTGAGATGCCTTTAATGACTGATACAGGAACGTTTATTGTCAACGGGACTGAACGCGTCGTTGTCAGTCAGCTTCATCGTTCCCCAGGGGTATTCTTCAGTTATGACAAGGGCAAGACTCATTCCAGCGGAAGGCTTCTCTATTCTGCGAGGGTGATACCTTCAAGAGGTTCGTGGCTTGATTTTGAGTTTGATGCGAAAGATATCTTACATGTGAGGATAGACAGGCGGAAAAAGCTTCCCGCAACGATAGTCCTCAAGGCGCTCGGCTATACCAATGAAGACCTCTTAAAAATTTTCTATCCCGTAGAAATCATTAAGATCAGTAACAATAAATTTACACGCCCTGTCAGTGAAGTTCTCATCGGGCTTAAGTCTTCTCGTAACATCGTTGACCTTCATTCAAAAGAATTGATTGTGAAAGAAGGAAGCAAGATTACACGAGGTGCTATTAAAAAGATGGATATGTTTGGGATCAAGGAGATACCCATATCAAGAGAGGAGATTCTTGGGAGGGTTACTCTGAAAGATATTATCGATCCATCAACAGGAGAGGTGATACTCGAGGGCAATGAGGTTATTACAGAAGATGCGTTCAACAGGATTCTCTCTCTCAAGATTGACACCCTCAGCCTTCTTTTTATAGATAATGTCAACTATCTTCCTTCCCTCAGAGATACCCTTTTGACAGATGGTGTAAGTAACGGGGATGAGGCACTTGTTGAGATATACAAAAAATTGAGGCCTGGCGAACCGCCTACCTTAAATGCTGCAAAGGCGCTGTTTAATGGATTGTTTTTTGACTCGAAACGATATGACCTTGCACCTGTTGGACGCTTGAAGCTGAATAAACGACTTGGTATTGATGTTCCGCTCGACAGTAGGGTGCTCTCCGATAAAGACATCATTGAGATCGTTCGGTATCTTTTTGCCCTCAGGACAGGAAAGGGCGAGGTTGATGACATAGACCATCTCGGGAATAGGCGAGTCAGAGGCGTTGGAGAGCTTCTTGAAAACCAGTTCAGGATTGGACTCGTGAGAATGGAGAGAGCCGTAAAGGAAAAGATGACTCTCACAGACCTCGAGACAGCAATGCCGCATGATCTCATCAATGCGAAACCCGTCGTTGCTGCTGTCAAAGAGTTTTTTGGTTCGAGCCAGCTCAGCCAGTTTATGGACCAGACAAATCCTCTTTCTGGGATTACCCACAAGAGGAGGCTTTCTGCCCTCGGTCCAGGTGGTCTTACCCGTGAGAGGGCAGGATTTGAGGTAAGGGATGTGCACCCAACACACTACGGGAGGATTTGCCCGATAGAGACGCCTGAAGGTCCGAA
>JBGQMP010000138.1:0-4915 GCA_041500685.1 Thermodesulfovibrionia bacterium
GGGTGTCAGGACTACACTCTTCACATATAATCTCTTATACCTGCTTTTGTCAAAAGTGTAAACCTGACACTATTTTCTATACTATATCAATAATTAAGTATGGTGTCCCCAGAATTTGCCCTGGACCAATTCTTTTTTGCACACCAATAATCCCCTATCGCGACTCCGCTTCTTCTTCTCTTCCAATTACTTGAATTGGCAGTTTAACGCATTGGCCGGTTTTATCATGAATTGTTATTGCACATTCCAATGCTGGCGAAAATATGATCATAATAGGCTTGTCTATCCGATAGTTTCCCTGCGCTGCGATCTCTTTCAGACTTTTTATATCGATTCCGCTTGGCGAATTACCGCCGATTGTATGATAATGCCATTCTCCCAGATAAAGACCTTTTTCCGCCAATTCAATAAAGGTTTTTTCAATTTCTCCCTGACAATATTCCGTATCTTTCTCGAACCAGGTGGAAGTTCTTACCGCCTTCGGTCCAGGACCTATACTTCTTGTTATCACATATTTTCCGTCACTGGTTCTGTAACCAAGCAGTATTCCGCCGGTTTCAATGTCTTTTGATGCAGAGGATTCCTCCTTCGCGAATTCGTAGGCTTCCCTGAGCATGTATACTTTCTTTTCTTCGAGTTTTTGGCACGTGGGACAATTTGGGTGGGGCAGTATGTTCCAGGAGAATAGACTCCCTTGCGTCGGATTCTCTAGCTTGAGCCCTTCCAATGCCTCTGTCGTCCAAATCCAGTGGTTCTTTTCAGCGTCTGTTCCTTGAAGGTAACCTATTATGATGCGTGCGAATATTCCCGCGAATGCCTTGATATCTGCTGCGCTCGCCGGACGCACTGGGTTGTTGCATTCGTTGGTTATGGCAGGTAGATCTTTATCCTCTTCTATGTCTACGAAACTCTGATTCTTGTCCTGCCTGTATAGGGATAGGCATGTTTTACATGCATCGCTGTGGGGTATCACCCTAAAAATTCTGGCTGCTTTCCCTCCCCGGAGGCCCCTGCAATAAAATACTGTTCTGTTCTCGGTGACTGCAGCCTCGTTGAGGTATGCTTCCACGTTGTCATCTGCTATTGTGGAAATGCCTACGACGCCTTCTGGCAGATAACTGTCCAGCTTGCTAAACAAGATATTTAAGCTGGCGGATTCTGTTTTGACAAAGGGGTTATGAAGGTATACGGCTTCTCTCATGGCAAGGGTTTTGAAGAAGCCTGTCCTGTTGATTCCGAGGCAGTGGCGGACTGCGTTGTGTGCTTTCATTGTTTCCTTGTCCACCAGGATTAGCTGCCCAATCCCTGCTTTGCCCAACGCATCGGCAGTTTCGGAACCGAGAGCGCCGCACCCGATGATAGACACCTTGGCTCCCTTCAGGATGCTTCTGTCTGCTCTTCCTTTGTTTCTGAGGTGGAAATATTCCTCTGTAATGTATTCCTGATAAACTGCTTCAATGGCATAATCAGATAGTCTTGTTTTAAATTCTTCCACATCCTCTCTTAACACTGGCGGGCGACCTTTCCTTCTTAGCCGGAGCATCTGCCAGTCCTTCTCCCTGTGCCTTCCCGGAAACCTAAGCCCTATATGGATTATGTCTTCAAGTTTCTTTAGCTCTTTGTTAAGAGTTTTCAGCAGCTCCGCTATCCCTTTGGTTTCGTCATTCTTGCCTAAGTATTTGGCGAGGATGTCAATGGTTGAGAATGGCACAGGCTCTTCATTTATGTCCCACCAGCTACCTTCTATCAGGTTCCCTTTCCCTTTTTCCTTGTCTATCTCAGCTGTTTTCCCTTCGATTAGTAGTTTTCTCAGGTCGGGTGTTTGGGCGAAAAGGATTAGTCCGTCGTTTATGTAAACCTTTGGAAGGATGGCTATGCCTCCTTTGTTTTCTCCCATGATTGCCGTTCCTATGTAAGTCTTCGGGGGGATATCCTGGATGACGGCTGACAGGCTTGCGAAGTATCTGCCTTTCACAATCTCGGTGTCGAAGAACGGGTCTGGTAGGAGGTATTGGAGATCATTGCTTCTCTGCCTGAAGTGGTAGAACAGTTCCACTTCTGGGCTGTCTTTTGGTATTCTTCCTGCAAGCCAGGTCCTTATGCGTTTGAGGATCTCCTTTACGGGGTATGCCTCCGCGTTTTCTGAATGGAGGTCACCCGCTTCAAGGAAGCATATGCTTCCGTCTATGTTTTGGTGGCGTCTCTCAGCAAAAGTCACTTTGTCCTGCACCTTTCCGCCTATCTCATTAGGAGGGAGCGTTGAAAGCTGCCTCATAGTTTCCTCATCAAGGCTGGCTTTTAAGGTGTAGATTGTTGGCGGGATATACGGCGTTGCGTCTGGATAGACTATGAGTATGGGGTGGTATGTAGTTTTTCCCTTGTGGACGATTATGTCTCCTGAGGAGATCAGGGTTCTGTCTATGAACTGGAACTGCTCTTTATAAATTGAACTGTTTGCGAGGTCTATGGTTTCACGGTAGAGCCATTCGGTGTGGCATGAGAACCAGCTCATTATCTGCCCATTGGTTTGCGGTCTATCTTCGTTATGGCCGGCGAAATAATAGCTGCCTTGCTGCCCTTACTGCCACCATCGTCATCCTCGACGCCGTATTGCTTTACCAGCTCATCGTCAGGATATAGCTCCATTTCCCCATTTGCTCTTATGTCCACTATGATGCATTCCCTTTTCTTCCCCAGGTGGAAGAGATTATCTTCTCCTACCTCTTCTTTATATAAATCCATCGCTTCCCTGTCAGGATGCCCGTGCCTGCTTTCCTTGCTCTTAGGGGCGCTAACTATGACATAGACGGGTTTTATTTTCTCTAAGTGCTCTTTGTAAGGGTCTTGTTGGGTATCTGAATCTTTCCAGAAGAAGCTGTTTGATCCGTGATGAACTGCGCTGAGCACTTTTGATGGGAGCCTGTCCTTATGGTAATCGGTAATATGATCTTCCCATGCTGTGTAGTCAGCATCCCCTGTTATCAGAATTTGCTTCTCATCCCTGCCGTACTTGAACCGGATGACTCCGCACTGCTCGTGGATCCGTTTGTACCTGTCCTCTGGCTTTTCATCTTCTATCTCGTCAGATACGTAATCTGCAGGGGCAAGCACGTTATAATTTATGTCGCCCAATTTTACGGCTGTTTCGTCCAGCTTGTTTTCTTCCCTGCTGCCTCTCAGTCTAAAAACGTTCTTCTCTCCAAGCTCTTTCATCACATATTCCAAGTCTTTGTATACGTCCTTGTGCTCGCCGCCCGGCTTGTGCCCGGAATGCCATACTTGACTGATCCCAATTTCCTTGTAAATCTTTTTGATGCCGTCAAGGTGGTCTTTGTGCGGATGGGTGTTAATGTAAACTTCAAGCTTGTCTCCGGTTCCTTGGAACAGGTCTTTAAGCATTTTGTGCAGGTCTATACCTCCGGCAGATTCGTCTTCGTTTGAGTCTATCAGCACGTATTTGTAGGAGGTACCATCAGGCACAACCAGAAGGGTCGAATCTCCCTGCCCTACATAAAGGAAAACTGCCCTGAATATATTCGGCTCATTTGGGATGATAATATCTTTAGCTGTGTTTGGCATTTCTTAATTCCCTCCTTTGAGAATTATCGCCCAGGTCTTTTCGCAGGCTTCGGAGTTGCCGCTTGCCGGGTAAGGACTATTCTGAGAACCCCACTATGAAGAGGTCATATATTGACTTTGCGAAGTCTTCCCCTCTCTTCTTCACCCGGAAATAGCTTACGATTGCGCCCATCAAGGAAAAGGACAAGAGCGTTACTACCTTTCCGCTTCCCCCCGGCTTGCTGGTAATAAGGATTACAATTCCAAAGAGGAGCAGGAGGCAGAAAGAGGTTAGCAGGCATCTGAATAGTCCGTATTGCGCATTGAATAATTGTGGCCTTTCACTCAACTTTGCCTTATCAACAGCGTTGTAACAGAGGTAGAATATTTCCTGATTCTTTTTCATCCGCTCATCTCTTGACCCCTCAGTTTCCAAAGCTATATTGAACTTCTTCTGTACGATCTGGAATATTTTTTCCTTATAGCCTTTGCCGAATTTGATGTCCTCTTGAAGGAGCCATCTTGCGGATGGGAATCCGCCCCAGATATTTGTCAGTATCTTCTCTGTCACTCCTTGGCTTATACCCTGCAAGAGCAACCCCGTAACATAGGCCAATGCTATCAAAACCGATGTCTCTGCCAACCCGCCAGTCAAAGGCACATTAATCGCTACCCCAATCGACTCTGAAAACGAGGAGATTGCCCAGATAAAGAGCAAGCCCGGCGTCAACACAGCTATGAAATCGTAAAGAGAAAATTTTGTAATCATATGCCCTCTAGTTTGAACTGTGCTAAGATTCCTTTTCAGCCATTCTATATAGTATCGTCAATACGTGGTCTTTGGAGGTCTTTTGGGCACATCTTCATTTGTCACTTGCTCTATCTCTTACCTCGTTACTTACACCAAACAAAAAAGGGGCGGTTTGGCCCCTTGAAGATTTAACCTTAAATTTTCCCCCCCTTTGTCGCACAGCGACATCTCGACATTTAGATTTTTATGCAGAGTGGAACGAGACATTACCCCTCGAACCCCCTTGAGGCGAACACGGTAAATAACGCTTTACATTACTTGAATCCCAATTGCTTTCTTCAAAACGGATTCATTATGCCCCCTTTTCACAAAATGTCAATACCATTGAGAAAAGGGGTCTAGGATTAAAGGGGCCTAGGATTCTAGTTAAAAGTTAAAAGGTGTTGTGAGGGCAAATCTTCATTTATGACATTCTGCCTTATATGTATCTTCCTTGCCGACACATGCCAATAATGAAGCTGTGACCCTCTTCCGGCCCTGGTTTTTTACATAATCAATAAGTAGAAATCTATGTAAAAAACACATGCGAAGAAAGACAATTTACAC
>JBGQMP010000139.1:0-4896 GCA_041500685.1 Thermodesulfovibrionia bacterium
CCCGCGGGACAAGAAGAATGTGATACTCGAAATAAGAGCAGGAACGGGAGGAGAAGAAGCTGCCTTGTTTGCTGCTAATCTCTTCAGAATGTATCTGAAATATGCCGAGCAGAGAAAATGGAAGGTGGAGATGATAGATACGAACTCTACTGGCCTTGGAGGAATAAAGGAAGTCATCGCTTCTATCCAGGGGAAAGGTGCATACAGCAGACTGAAGTATGAAAGTGGCGCACACAGAGTTCAGCGTGTACCTGTCACAGAGGCCTCTGGAAGAATCCATACATCAGCTGCAACAGTTGCCGTACTCCCCGAGGCAGAGGAGGTTGACATCACGATTGATGGAAAAGACATCAGGATAGACACGTTCTGTTCTTCCGGACCAGGGGGGCAGGGAGTTAATACAACTTATTCTGCCGTAAGGATCGTCCATATCCCAACAGGGCTTATTGTTCAATGTCAGGATGAGCGCTCACAGATCAAAAATAAGGAGAAGGCCATGAAGGTTCTCCGCTCAAGACTTTACGAAGCAGAGATGGAAAGGAAAGAAAAAGAGAGAGCCCTGGAGAGGAAATTACAGGTAGGAACAGGAGACAGGAGTGAAAGAATAAGAACATATAACTTCCCTCAGAACCGTGTTACTGACCACAGAGCTGGCCTTACACTCCATAAGCTCGAACATATCCTCGAAGGGAATCTCGATGAGATTATAGATAGCCTGATTACCCATTACCAGGCTGAAAAACTGAAGGAACTGTAGATTAATCCTTAGCCCAGATTATTCATAAATTATCTTACGGTGCTTCCAGAAGGACGATTGTATTTGAGAGGTTTTATTTTCTTGAAAAAAACATTCTGTTTTTTCAAGAAAATTCCTCGAAGGTCGAAACGACCGAGAATGAGCGAAAATGCAGTCTCCTCCTGGAAATATAACCTGGTGTATGAATAATCTGGGTTAGGCTTTATCGAGTGTCAGGCATAGTAAGCATTGGCCATCTGAGTAATTGTGTACAGTAATACTGATGAATTTAAAAGTTTTTGCTTTTATAACCGAAGATGTTAACTTTGCAGGTTTTTATGACACAGTTCGTAATCCCTAAATACCATAAGGGAAGAGTAGAGGATTTCTATCCTATAGGTGCACGAAAGGTTCTCTTCATCCTTTTCTTTCTTGCTTCTTTCTGTTTCCTTTTCCTTTTTTCAGAAGGTTTTTCATAAAAGCTTCTCTTTTTCATCTCTTTGAAAAGGCCTTCCTTCTGGAGTTGTCTTTTCAGGATTTTCAGTGCTTTTTCAATATCATTCCCATAAATTTTTATCTCCAAAAATGTTTATCTCCTTCCTCTTCCAGTTCCCCTGCCTTCGCCAAAGCCACTTCTTCCTCTGCCAAAACCGCTTTTTTCTCTGGGCTGCTGGGGTTTTGCCTCTGCTACGGATAAAGTCCTATCCAGGAAAGTTTTACCGTTCAGGTTTGATATTGCCTTGTTTGCATCCTCTCCTGACGACATCTCAACAAAGCCAAAACCTTTTGACTGTCCTGTCTGTGCATCAGTTATGATCTTAACCGACTCAACCTCTCCAACCGTTGAGAAGAGTTCCCTGATGTCATCTTCTGTTGCCTTGAACGAAATGTTACCTACATAAATTTTTTTCTCCATATCCGAAACCTCCTCCTTTGTTTAAAAATAAAAACCTCAGAGCTTTTAAAGTCTCTGAGGCTTCTTAACTTTAAAAAGCCTTTTTAGTTTAAACTAATCTCATGAAATTGTAAATACTTATATTCGGCTTAACGCTAACAAGGATTCTCATAATGTATAGTGAATCTCCCTATAGCAAGACTACAGAGAATAGCGAGTTTAAGATTTTTTCAATCACGGATATATCCCGCAACAATTTCCATTGCCTTCTCGACAGCTCCTGCATTCTTTTTATAAAGCCCTTTTGCCCTTGAGCCCATCTCTTTTGCCCTTTCAGGCGAAAGAAGAAGTTCTCTCAATTTTGGATAAAGACCTTCCTCATTCACCTCAAGGGCTGCGCCTTCACTGTAAAAATCCTCAATAAAGGGGAAGTTCTCCATGTGAGGCCCGCATAAGATTGGCTTACCCCAATATGACGGCTCGAGAGGATTTTGCCCCCCGTATCCTCTAAAGCTCTTCCCAATGATTGCAATATCACTAATACCGTAAATAGCTGATAGCTCACCAACGCTATCAAGAAGGATAATGGTCCCTGAGAACCGGGAGTTTGGGGTCTGGAGTCGTACAAATTCTGAACGTTTTACAAAAGACAAACCCCTTGATCTGAGCATGTCTTCAACCTCTTTAAACCTCTCTGGATGTCGCGGAGCAAGGATGAGACTGAGATCAGGGAAATCTTTTTTGAGCTCTTTGAAAACAGAAGTTATGAATTCCTCTTCCCCTCCATGTGTGCTGCCTGCTATGATAACAGGCCCAGTAATCCTTGTTGCCCATTCAGGGATTTCTGAAGGGGGCTTTGTATCGAACTTGAAGTTACCCAGGAGTTTTACTCTCTTCGCGTCAACACCAAGACTTCTTATTCTCTCTGCATCGAGCTCAGACTGCATACAGAAGAAGTCCACATAAGTAAGAACCCTCTTCATAAAGAAAGAGATTTTTTTATACCCTCTGAAGGAATTCTCAGAAATCCTTCCATTGAGCAAAACAACAGGAATTCCATATTGTTTAAAGACCCTGAAGATATTCGGCCACAATTCCGTCTCGATCGTTATGAGAATCTCTGGCTTTACTCGTTTGAGGACGGTCTTAAGAACAAAGGTGATATCAAAGGGGAGATAAAAAACGGATGTGCCCTCAGGCGCTCCCTCTCTCGCCACTTTCTGCCCTGTGTCAGTAATCGTCGATAGTATAATGCCCTTTGTTGGATATCTCTCCCTGAGCCTTTTAACAAAAGGTAACGCTGCCATAACTTCTCCAACAGATACGGCGTGAACCCAAATAATCCCCCCTCCCCCCCCTTTAGTAAAGGGGGGAAGGAGGGATTTTGGCGTAATGAGTGATGAGTCAAAAAATCCAAATTTTTCCCTGAGCCACCTTTTCCTCAATTCCTTCGGTCTTTTCAGGTAATGGATAGGTAGTAAAAAGAAAAGGGCAATACTATAAAGAAAACCATAAAGGAGATACATTCCTACGATAAAGGCACACTCACATCTTGAGCGCTGAACTGGAGTTCATAAAGCCTTTTATAAATGCCGCTTGCTCTGAGAAGTTCTTCATGAGTACCTGATTCAACAATCCTACCCCTGTCGAGGACGATAATCCTCGTTGCTTTTCTTATGGTAGATAGCCTGTGAGCAATCACAAAAGTAGTCCTGTTTTCCATGAGATTTTCAAGTGCCTTCTGTACCATTATCTCTGACTCGGTATCCAGAGATGAAGTAGCCTCATCCAATATCAGAATAGGTGGGTTTTTAAGGATGGCGCGTGCTATCGAAAGCCTTTGCCTCTGACCACCCGAAAGCCTCACTCCCCTTTCGCCTATGACCGTTTCATGTCCCTGAGAGAGTTTTGCAATAAACTCGTTCGCATAGGCTGCCTCTGCAGCATGTATGATCTCATCTTCTTTTGCGTCAGGCCTTCCGAAGGCTATATTATTCTTTACCGTATCATTAAACAGAATAACATCCTGGCTCACAACGCCTATCTGTTCTCTGAGAGACTTCAGTGTAGCCGTTGATATATCAATACCATCTATAAAAATAGCCCCTCTCGAAGGATCGTGAAACCTCGGCAGGAGGTCAACGAGTGTCGTCTTCCCAACCCCGCTCCTTCCTACGACAGCGGTTATCTCTCCTTTTCGGATGCTCAGACTGATATCCTTTAACACATCGTACCTGACACCGGGATAGGTAAAAGAAACGTTTCTGAATTCTATATTTTCCCTTATGTGTGAAATGGTCAGATATCCATCCTTCTCTCTCTCCCTACTCTCTAACTCGGATACTCTCTCGAGAGACGCCCTTGCCTGTTGTATGGAATTGTTCACTGATGAGAGCCGTTTGACAGGGGTATAGACCATAAATATGGCTGCCAGAAATGAAAAGAATACACCAGGTGTTATGACACCTGTAACAACAAGTCTTCCTCCATACCAGAGAACAAAGGCAATCCCAAGTCCCCCGATAACTTCCATCAGGAGGGAGGTGAGCTCTATAAGTCTTGCAGACCTCATAATTTCTCTATAGTAATCCTGGTTTTTCTTCCTGAACTTACTGATCATATCACCCTCGCGGCAAAAAACCTTTATCATCTTGATACCATGGAAACTCTCCGTAAGGTATTCGGTTATTACCGAGATCTTCTGCTGAACCTTCTTGCTGATCTTCTTTAATCTACTACCAAGCCTTCCCCCGCTATAAATTGCCGCTGGAAGCACTGTGACTGCCATGAGGGCAAGGTCCCACCTCCTGTAAAATGCAACAGCAAGAAGAACGACCACCGTAGCACTCTCAACAAAAAGATCCTTAATCGAATAACCAAGGAGATTCTGCAACATTCCTATGTCATTTGTTATTCGGGAAAGGATCGCACCTGTGGACTCCTTCTTATAGTGTCCTATTGGAAGATACACCAACTGTCCAAAGAGTCTGTTCCTCATATCCCTGACAAGCTTTGCACCCACTGAGCGCATGAGATAGGACTGTAAAAAGGAGAAAGATCCCTTGAAAAAATACAACAGCAGGACTGCCACAGGAAGAATGGCCAGCAATCGCTTATCCTTTTCAAGAAAGATACCGTCAAGGGCAGGCTTTACGAGCCATGCAAGCCCACCATTGATTCCGGAAAGGACAAGACTCATCAAGCCAGAAAGGGCAATTCTACCCCAGTAGGGCTTGGTCAGTCCTAATATCTTTTTTATTGTCTC
>JBGQMP010000140.1:0-4862 GCA_041500685.1 Thermodesulfovibrionia bacterium
AGATATTTCCTCTCCTTCACGCAGTCTGAATCCTGTGGGAAATGCCCTCCATGCAGAATAGGAACATACCAGATGCTTCAGATACTCGAAAAGATAACCTCCGGCCATGGTGAGGAAGGAGACATAGAGAGACTCGAAAGTCTTGGGAAGCTCGTCATAGAAGGCTCTCTCTGTGGGCTTGGGAAAACTGCACCGAATCCTGTGTTGACAACGATAAAGTATTTTCGTGATGAATATGAAGAACATGTGAGAGATAAATACTGCCGTGCTCAGGCCTGCCACTGGCTCGGATTTTTATCAATCAACACTGATATATGTTACCAATGCATGCGATGCATGGACACATGCCCGCATAACGCTATAAAAGAGGCCGAGGACGGCAGATTCTATATAGACCAGGTTTACTGCATGAGGTGCAATGCATGCCACCTGGTATGCCCCTTGGGTGCTGTTGAGATTAAAGAACCGCCTGTCTATATCATAGATAAAGATACATGCTACCTATGCGGCCGTTGCAAATATGTATGCAGGGTTAATGCAATCAAAGAGACCTCAACTGGATTTTTAATAGATCGATATGCATGCAAAAGTTGCGGCGATTGTTACAACATATGCCCCATAGGAGCTATAAGGGTTGAAGAAAGAACTAAAGTAGAGGAAGAGCATGAAGTTTCAAAATCTTAAAAATATCTTAAAATAGGTGAGGGAAAAATGAGCGAAGAGACTTTAGCCGAGGAAAAAGGGAAAAAACTCGAGGATATAAGAAAAGAGGCTGAAGAAAAGAACTGTCCTGTTCAACGGGCACTCTATTACGTTGAAGAGTTCCTTGCAGGCCCGATGTGTGGGAGGTGCTATCCCTGTGCCCTTGGAACGTACGAGGCAAAGATCAGGTTAATCAGGATTGCTCAACATCTGGAAGATGTCAGTGCCCCAGACATTGAGGCACTCAAAAGGATTTTTTCCCAGATGATAGAGGGTTCATTCTGTAAAAAAGGAAAAGATACGGGCAAATTTATCACAGAGATCCTTGCCAATTCAGCGGAAGAATTCAATCTCCACCTTTCTGGCATCTGTCCAAAAAAGGCATGTATCAGCCTTATCGAATATGTGATAAATCCTGAGCTGTGCATCATGTGTGGAAAATGTTTAGAGGCTTGTAAATATGATGCGATTGTGGGAGAAGTCAAAAAGCCTTATCTATCTGGATATCTTCCTTTTGAGATAAGGCAGAAAAGGTGCACAAGGTGCGGAGAGTGTATTAAGGTCTGCCCTATCGGGGCGATTGAGGTTGTAACGACCGAGGTAGAGGAAGAAGCAGTTAAGAGTCAATAACATAGAAAAGAGGAGGATCTACATGAAAAAGATGATGACACTGAAAATAGATGGAAAAGAGGTCCAGGCACCTGAAGGGATGAACCTTATTAACGCAGCAGAATTAGCCGGTATTCATATTCCAAATCTATGTTATCTCAAAGGGATGAGGGGTGTTGGTGCATGCAGGCTCTGTCTCGTTGAGGTGGAAGGAATGAAGGCGCCTGTAATAGCATGTAACACACGCGTCAAAGAGGGGATGGCAGTTAATACAAAGACCGAAAAGGTAGAAGAGGTAAGAAAGTTTGTTATAGACCTTATCCTTTCAATGCATCCACTGGATTGTATGACATGTACAAAGGCAGGTGTATGCAGGCTTCAGAGGTATGCCTATGACTTCGGGATAAAAGAATCAAGTTTCACAAGAAAGAAATTCGGTTACCCAACAGATGAGGCAAATCCCTTTATAAAGAGAGACCCTGAATACTGCATCCTCTGTGGCAAGTGCGTGAGGATATGCAGGGAGCAGGGAACAAATGTGCTTGATTTTATGGGAAGAGGAGTTAGCTCAAAGGTAGTCACCGCCAATGATAAACCCCTCCAGGAATCAGAATGCACATTCTGTGGAAGCTGTGTTGATGTATGCCCTGTGAATGCCCTTCTCGAGGCTGAGAGGTGGAGAAAAGGAAGGGAGTGGGAATATGAAAGAGTTAACTCTCAGTGTCTTTCATGCGGAGATGGATGCGACATTATTGTCAGCACAAAGGATGGCGAAGTAGTAAAGATCAATGCAGGTGCTCAGGAAGAATCAGCCGAACGTTTTATCTGTGCCATTGGGAAATTTGGATTTGATTCCCTAAAAAGCGAAATGCGCGTTACCTCTCCGATGAAGAAAGTTGGCAATGAGCTGAAAGAAATACCATGGAATGAGGCTCTTGCTATCATTTCGGAAAAACTGAAAAAGACAGGGAAATCTGCAGGATTTATCAGTACAGCAGGTATTTTGAATGAGGATGCCCTCTCACTGAAGAAATTCGCTTCCGATATTGTGAAGACAAAGAACATTGATACAACAGTGAGCCTTTATGCAGATGCTGAATCGATGAGAGGTGAAAGTGCAGACCTTGAGGGAGCAGACCTTATGGTCCTTGTCGGACTGAATCCGGACCAGTGGATAAGGGTTCTTCCTGCCCTCGACGCAATTATCAGAAAGAAAGCAGACAGAGGTGCAAAACTCATTGTCATAAACTCAGGAGAACCCAGGATTGCATCCGTTGCAACAGTAAATCTCACGGGTAATGAGGCCTTAAATCTTTCTGCCCTTGCAAAGGCATTAGAGGAACAAAAGGCAAAAAGTAAAGAACAAACGGCAGCAGGTCCAGAAGAAGCCTCTGAACTCAGTAAAGCCTCAGGGCTTTTTGCAAAGGCCACAAACATTATTATCCTCACAGCGCCTTCCCTCTATGGTGCTTCATCTAACATTGCACTCACTGCTCGTAAACTATCGCTTCCAGCTCCACAGGTTGTTGCAGTTCCTCTGGAGGCAAACGCAAAGGGAGTTACCCTCATGGGTCTTGTAAGAGAAGGCAGCTCGTATAAGGAAATGCTTGGGGAGTCAAAGAAGGGTGCTGTGGAGGTGCTCTATGCTGTTGGAGAGATACCCCTGAATTCAGGAGTAAAGCCAGGTGTAGATTTTCTCATCGTTCAGAACTCACATCTAACACCCCTTGCAAAGCAGGCAGATGTTGTGCTCCCCTCTGCTGCTATTCTAGAATCAGATGGCACAATCATAGACTATCTTGGCAGATTAAAAAAGGTACAGAAGGCTGTCGAACCACCGGGAGAGGCAAAAACCCACAGAGAGATTTTTATCAAGCTTGCAAAAGCCATAGGGAGCACAATGAAAGCGCCGACAGAGATGGAAATCAAAAAGGCTACGAAGGGGAAAAAGGTAGAACCTTCAATTGCTCCATTTAAAAAGCAGGAAGGATATGACGTTGACCCTGTAGAGATGATTGAATCTCTCAATTTCTCTATTATCAATGGTTCAAGGCTCCTGTGGCTGAAAGAGACTGAGAAGGCAATAGCAGTATAAAACTTTAGGAATCTTCTGCTTAAGTAGTGCCCTTTTTAAAATATTGCCCCACAATACGACATTGCGGATGGAGATAAACAATGTTCACCTCGACACGAATCCCCAATTTTCTTTATTTCAAAGAGTAATTGCCAATACTGAATGTAATACCGATATTTGTGAAAAGCGTCTTGCTTGCCAAAAAGCATAATAATATGCTATTCTTTACAAGAAGCTAAAAGGAGTATTTTGTTGTATGTTAACCGCAAAGTATTCAGCTTTTGCGGTTTTTTTTTATGACACTACCTCCTTAGACTTCAAATACTTAAAAAGGAGGTATGTTAGTATGGCAAACGGAACCGTAAAGTGGTTCAATGAGTCCAAGGGTTTCGGCTTCATCACCCAAGAAGACGGCAAGGATGTTTTTGCTCACTATTCCGCGATTGAGGGTGAAGGATATAAGACTATGGCTGAAGGCGATTTGGTAAGCTTCGACGTCGTTGAAGGCGACAAAGGCCCAAAGGCTTCAAACATTATAAGGCTCTAAACCCTGAAAACCCAGACCCTCGGTAATGAGGGTCTGGGTTTTCAATATGCCACTAAATCTCCTACCTCATGAACTCTTTTAAAATGTGGCTATTGCATTGTTTCCCAGAAAGCATTCTGGTAAAAAAACTTACATGAAAGTTGGATCGAACAACCAGACCATTCCTGTAAGAATTATGGAGGTTAAGAAGGATGTGGTTGTCATGAACTTCAATCATCCTTTGGCGGGCAAGACCCTGAATTTTGAAGCAGAAATTATCGAGATAAAATAGGGTGCATAAAGCACTTCCTGAGAAGGAGAAGAGAAAATGGCAAAAAAGATTTATGTAGGGAGCCTTTCTTACAAGGTTGACGAAGATGCCCTGAGAGAAGTGTTTGCGAGAATAGGAGAGGTTCATTCGGTGAAGATAATTACAGACTTTACCACTGGACGCTCAAAGGGATTCGGTTTCGTTGAGATGACCTCGGATGAGGATGCCGAGAAGGCAATATCCACCCTCAATGGAACTACATTAATGGACAGGACTCTCATCGTTAATGAAGCACGGCCCCAGAATGTCAGAGGCAGAACAGGCGATAGCGGAAGACAGCGAGGGTCTTATATGAGAGGAAGGGAATGAGGTAATTGGAGATAAAGGTAAACGGTAACGATCTCGAAAAAGCTTTAAGACTTCTCAAACGGAAACTCCAGAAAGACGGCCTTATGGGGGAGCTTAAAAAAAGGCGCTTCTATGAGAAACCCTCGGTCAAGTTGAAAAGTAAGCAGAAAGAGGCACAAAAGAGGAAAGCGAGGAATGCAAGGCGGAGAATACAAAACAGGAAAACCGCTTAAGGCAATGGAGGACGCTATTAAAGAACTGTTCTCAAAGATTAGAGAGATTGAATCGGTAAAAAAATAACTTATGCACAAACAAGAGTCAAAAGTAATGAG
>JBGQMP010000141.1:0-4828 GCA_041500685.1 Thermodesulfovibrionia bacterium
ATAATAGACAAAGCTATGAGATTAATGGATGTACTGGACATCAAAAATAAATTGATTGGTGATCTTTCGGGAGGTCAACAGCAAAGGGTCCTCGTTGCAAGGGCAATGGTAAATGAGCCGGAACTGCTCATTCTGGATGAGCCGACAACAGCTCTTGATCCAGAAACAAGGGAAAAATTCTTCCATACCCTGCAGGAACTGAATCAAAACAAAAAGGTAACGATTATTCTTGTTACCCATGACATCGGTAGCATTGGCAAATATGCATCAAAGCTTTTATATCTCGATAAGAGAATTGTCTTCTATGGAAGCTTTGATGACTTCTGTTTTTCTGAGGATATGGAAAGCTATTTTGGTGAATTTGCACAACATTTGATATGCCACAGACATGATTGAAAATGGAAATCCTTGATTTTTTACAGTATGAATTTATCCGGAGGGCCTTGATAACGGGCTCATTCATTGCCTTAGCTTGCTCGATATTAGGCGTATTGCTTGTATTGAGGCGTTTCTCTTTGATAGGGGATGGACTTGCCCACGTTACCTTTGGAAGTGTTGCCATAGGACTGCTTTTAAAGCAGCACCCCGTATATGTTTCTATACCAATTGTTATGTTGAGTTCTTTAGGAATTTTGAAATTAACAGAAAAGGCAAGGCTCTATGGAGATGCAGCCATCGGTATTGTATCTTCCCTTGGTATTGCAGGTGGTATACTCATAGCAAGTATTGCAGGAGGTTTCAATGTTGACCTCTTCAGCTATCTCTTTGGCAATATCCTTGCAATCAGTAAGGCAGAGGTTTTTACCTCGATAGCACTCTCTGTCGTGGTACTTCTAACCATTTTCCTTTTTTATAATGAGCACTTTTCTACAACCTTTGACGAAGAATTCGCAAAGATATCAGGAATAAACACGAAAAAGATAAATTCCATACTCGTCCTCCTGACAGGGATAACAGTTGTTCTTGCCATGAGGGTTGTAGGAATAATGCTCACATCCGCCCTTCTGATATTACCGGCTGTAACAGCACTACAGATTGCAAGGAGCTTTAAGAATAGCATGGTCACCTCAGCTATCGTCGCAATATCATCAGTGATCATAGGAATATATATCTCCTTCATTATGAATCTGCCAACAGGTGCAACAATAGTTATGATAAATTTCATATTTTTTATCATTGCATTTTTGTACAGGAATATTTTTTAGTATGTTGTCCCTAACGGATCTATAGATTATTTTCTTTCGTCATTCCCGTGTAAACGGGGATCCGTAGCTTTGGTTCTGGATTCCTGCTTTTCCGCCTCGGCGGATCAGACGAGTCTGACGCAGGAATGACAGGTTGTGTAAAGTTATTTAAAAGACAGTACACTAGTATACTTCCGATGAGAAAAAAACTTGACTGTAAACAGAGCTAATGCTATTTTCTACTAATGGCTGAAAGAATAATAGAATCCTTCCAGGTAAAGCGCATTGAAATCCTTAATGAGAGAGGAGATGCAGATGAATCCCTCATGCCTGCTTTATCCGATTCAGATATACGCAGGATATATGAATTACTCCTCCTATCGAGAACCTTTGACCAGCGTGCCCTGAAACTTCAGAGGGAAGGCAGGCTCGGCACATATGTGCCTTTTCTGGGACAGGAGGCATCCCAGGTAGGCAGTGGCTTTGCTCTCGAAAAGACTGACTGGGTCTTTCCATCCTATAGAGAATCTGGAGTTTACATAACCATAGGCTATCCCATCCATATGATCCTTCAGTACTGGGCAGGAGATGAAAGGGGTCTTAAGACACCGGATGACCTTAATATCTTGCCTATCAGTATTCCCGTGGGAACTCAGGTACTTCATGCCGTAGGTGCTGCAATGGCATCAAAATACAGAAAAGACAAAACCGTAGCCATCACGTATTTTGGAGACGGAGGGACATCAAAGGGCGATTTCCATGAGGGTCTCAACATGGCGGGTGTATTCAAATTGCCTGTTATTTTTATCTGCCAGAACAACCAATGGGCAATATCAATGCCGAGATCAAAACAGTCTGCATCAAAAACCCTTGCTCAAAAGGCATACGGCTATGGAATAGAGGGACTTCAGGTGGATGGCAATGATATATTCGCTGTTTATAAGGTAACAGCATATGCCCTTCAGAAGGCGAGACAGGGTGAGGGACCAACATTCATAGAATGTGTCACATATCGAATTGCTGACCATACAACTGCTGACGATGCAACCAGATATCGTTCAAGGGAAGAGGTCGAAACCTGGAAAGCAAAAGACCCGATGCAGAGGTTGAAACTGTTCATGGAGAAAAAAGGTCTATGGACTGCGCAATATCAGCATGAAGTTGAAGAAAAAGCAACGTCAATGATAGATGAGGCTGTAAAAACCTTGGAATCCATAGAGCCTCCCCAACCCAGAGAAATGTTCACTTATATATATGAAAAACTGACACCGAGACAGATAAAACAGTTGAAGGATTTCTGATATGCCGAAGTTAAATATGGTTCAGGCAATAAACTTTGCTCTGAAAGAAGAAATGAAACGGGATGATAGTGTCGTAATCCTCGGTGAGGATGTTGGAAGGGACGGAGGGGTATTCCGCACTACAGAGGGTCTGTCTGATGAGTTTGGCGCTGAAAGAGTTATAGACACACCCCTTTCTGAATCAGGCATCATTGGAACTGCTATTGGAATGGCTGCATACGGACTGAGGCCTGTTGCAGAGATACAGTTTATGGGATTTATATATTCTGCCATTGATCAGATATTCTCCCATGCTGCAAGAATTCGCTACCGCTCGAGGGGAAGGTACACCTGCCCTATGGTAATAAGAACCCCCTATGGAGCAGGGGTTAAGGCGCTTGAACTCCATTCAGAAAGCACAGAGGCATTCTTCTGCCATATGCCTGGTGTCAAAGTAGTAGTGCCATCAACACCTTATCATGCAAAAGGTTTGTTAATCTCTTCGATCAGAGACCCAGATCCCGTAATTTTTCTCGAAGCAATGAGATTGTACCGTCTTATAAAAGAGGACGTGCCTGAAGGTGAGTATACCATCCCTCTCGGAGAGGCAAGGATAGTTCAGGAAGGTAATGATGTAACCGTAATCTCCTGGGGAAGTATGCTTCACAGAACTTTACAGTCAGTGGAAGGGTATGATGCCGAAGTGATAGATTTAATGACTCTTAGTCCCTTTGATGAGGAAACCATATTGAATTCAGTGAAAAAAACCGGGAGGGTTGTGATAGTACACGAAGCACCAAAGACATGTGGATTTGGTGCAGAGCTTTCAGCGACCATTGCAGAGGACGCCATCCTTTATTTAAAAGCTCCCATATTGAGAGTCACAGGATATGATGTTATAGTACCCTTTTCTAAGCTCGAGGATTATTATGTGCCTTCTGTAGAGAGGATAAAAAAAGCCATTGAGGAGACATTGAAGTATTAACCAAGGAGGAATAAATGCCTTTTGATTTTACACTACCTGATTTAGGTGAAGGAATGACAGAAGGTGAGCTAAGGAAATGGCTCGTTAAGGAAGGGGACACCATCGAAGAGCATCAGACAATTCTTGAGATAGAGACCGACAAGGCAATTGTGGAAGTGCCATCTCCCAGAAAAGGAAAGGTAGTAAAAATCAACAAAGAGGTAGGAGAGATAGTAAAAGTTGGAGAGGTCTTGATAACAATTGCGGAAGAAGGAGAAACAATCGAAGAAAGGCCGAAATCCGTTTCTGTAGTCGGAGTCCTCCCTGAGGAAGAAGAGGAGATACTTGCAACCCCTGCAGTAAGGGCACTGGCAAAAGAACTTGGAGTTAAACTTGAAACGATAAAAGGCTCTGGTCCCGGAGGGAGCATTACCAAAGAGGACGTTATAAAGGCATCCGAAAAGGTCAAGAAGGCAGAAGATCAATATGGGATTACCGAGCGAGTTCCTTTAAAGGGGCTAAGAAGGACAATAGCAAAGAACCTCGTAGCAACTCATCAAACAATGGCCTTTGTTACCATTATGGATGAAGCAGATATCACCGACCTATGGAACATCAGAGAGCGTGAAAAGAATGTATTGCAGGAAAAGGGTATCCATTTAACCTTTGTTCCCTTTTTCTTAAAGGCTGTACAGCACTCCCTTGCAGAGCATCCATACCTTAATGCTTCGATTGACGGGGAAAAAGAGGAGATTATTGTTAAGAAATATTACAACATAGGTATTGCCGTTGATACTCCAGATGGCCTCATGGTACCTGTAATAAAAGATGTGGACAAAAAAACCGTCCGCGAACTTGCCTCAGAGATTCAGGACTTGAGCCAGAAGGCGAAGGAAAGAAAAATAAAGTTAGAAGAGATGAGGGGTAGCTCTTTTACCATCTCCAATTGGGGACATTTTGGTGGGACCTTTGCAACTCCTATAATCAACTACCCCGATGCTGCAATCCTGGGAACAGGAAGGATTTCTGATAAACCGTGGGTAAAAGACGGGCAGATTGTAATTAGAAAAATCCTTCCCCTTTCATTGACCTTTGACCACAGGGTAACAGATGGCGCCGATGCAGCAACCTTTCTATCAAAGGTAATGCGTTATCTTGAAGACCCCGGTCTCCTCTTCATTGAGAGTGCATAAGATCCTTTAATTTGTAAAAGTTATAACTTACTACCAGGTAGTGTCTGAAAACTCAACACTTTCTTCCTGTAACTGAGACCTGTGGTATACTGATCAAAAGTGGGGATTATGAGTGGTAATAGGCATTACCGGACAACTTTCCTTCATTATACAGGCTCCGTTTTTAGTCCATATTATCACAAAATACGGGAAGGCCCATATCCGACA
>JBGQMP010000142.1:0-4826 GCA_041500685.1 Thermodesulfovibrionia bacterium
AGGACCTCAGCACAAAGGTATTCGCAGCCCAGGCAACAGGATGTTCCCCCATATCGACAGCAATAAAGCAAGACACAGACATTATCAGGCCAGTGAAACCAAACACGATAGCCAAATCCCTCGCAATAGGAAACCCTGCTGATGGATATTATGCAACCAAGGCAGTAAAGGAGAGTGGTGGCTATGGCGAGGATGTATCTGATGAGGAAATTATCGACGCGATAAAGCTCCTTGCAAAGACAGAAGGTATATTCTCTGAAACAGCAGGTGGAGTTACTGTGGCAGTAACGAAAAAACTCATACAGAGTGGCAAGATAGGGCGGGATGAATTGACAGTGATCTGCATTACTGGAAATGGACTCAAGACCCAGGAAGCTTTGAATGGCAAAACCATTTCTCCTCATTACATTAAGCCTAATCTTGCTTCTTTTGAAAAAGTACTTAAAAAGATACGTCTTTAGACTTCAGTCACTGCTGATTGTTGAAAGAGGAGGTAATTATATGGCAGTTAAGATAAGGATCCCGACCCCTCTTCAGAGGTTGACACAGGGACAGGAGGAAGTAGAAGGCAGACCGGGAAAGGTAATAGAGCTTATCAATGAACTTGATAAGAAATTTCCAGGAATAGGCGAGAGGATCTCTGAGGGAGGGAAGATAAGAAGGTTTGTGAATATCTATGTGAATGAGGAGGACGTAAGATTTCTCAAGGCAGAGGAGACAGAAATCAAAGATGGAGATGAGGTATCAATTATCCCTGCTATTGCAGGTGGGTAAGGAGGGAGTATGAAGAAAAGGGTAAAATTGACCTTTCCGCAACACCTAATTAAAAAGCCTGTCATTTTTACCATGGCTAAAAAATATGATGTCATGCCGAATATTAGGAGAGCAAGAGTCACGGAGACAGTTGGGGAGATGATCCTCGAACTCGAAGGAACGGAGGAGAACCTCGAGAAAGGCATCCAGTCCCTCAGGAATCAAGGGGTTGATGTAGAGCTCGTTGAGGGAGACATCATAGAGTAATGCGTAATTTGTGATGGGTAATCTGTAATTTTTCTTTTTGCGTTTTGAAATTTTTATACTAATCACAGCTGCGCGCAACACATTACAACGTTAATGGAGATGATATGGAAATAGGAGAATGTAAGGGTCCAAAGACTATATGGAAAGGTATTATTGAAGAGTATCGAGAGTTTCTTCCCGTAACGGAGAACACACCAATTGTAACACTGATGGAAGGGAACACTCCTCTCATAAAGTCAGAGAACCTGAAGGCGAAATTAGGAATAGACCTCGAGCTCTATTTCAAATTCGACGGTGCAAACCCTACAGGCTCTTTTAAGGATAGAGGAATGACTGTTGCCCTTTCAAAGGCTATGGAAGTATGTTCAAAGGCAGTGATCTGTGCTTCAACAGGGAATACTTCAGCCTCTGCAGCAGCTTACGCTGCTAAGGCCGGAATCAAGGCTGTTGTTCTGATACCGGAAGGAAAGATTGCTCATGGAAAACTTGCCCAGGCCCTTGTACACAGAGCACATGTTATTCAGATAAAGGGAAACTTTGATGAGGCATTGAATATTGTTAAGACCCTTGTTGAGAGATATCCCATGACTTTAGTTAATTCTATAAATCCCTTCAGGCTTGAAGGGCAAAAATCCGCAGCCTTTGAGGTCTGTGACCAGCTCGGCTTCCCACCCAAATTCCAGGCGCTGCCAGTAGGGAACGCAGGAAACATAACTGCCTACTGGAAGGGATATAAGGAATACAAGAGGGCTGAAAAGATTGCCTCCTTACCCATCATGCTCGGCTTTCAAGCAGCAGGAGCAGCACCAATTGTACTCGGGAAACCCGTGGAAAAACCTGAGACTATTGCTACCGCAATCAGGATCGGAAATCCCGCAAGCTGGAAGGGTGCAGTTGCGGCGCGGGACGAATCAGGTGGCAGAATCGAGGCTGTAACTGATGATGAGATACTGAATGCTTACAGCCTTATCGCCTCTTTAGAGGGCATTTTCTGTGAGCCTGCATCTGCTGCTTCTCTTGCTGGTGTTTTAAAACTGTATAAAGAGAATTATTTCCATGCTAACGATAGTGTTGTCTGTACGCTTACGGGTAATGGGCTCAAGGATGCCGATATTGTTTTCAAGGTCTCAAAGGAACCACTCAAGATTAAGGCTGAAATAAAGGCTGTAGAGAAGGCATTAGAAGACATTCTATGAAATATGTTGTTATTATTGGTGACGGCATGACTGACAGACCAATAAAGGAACTTGGTGGAAAAACGCCTCTTCAACAGGCTTTTACTCCCCATATGGATGGACTCGTACGAGAAGGAATTGTAGGAAAAATCAGGACCATTCCCCGGGGTTTTTATCCTGGCTCAGATGTTGCGAATCTGAGCATCCTCGGTTATAACCCCTTAGAGTTTTACACAGGAAGGGCCCCTCTTGAAGCAGCAAGTATTGGGATAAAACTCAAAGAAGATGACGTCCCTTTCAGGTGTAACCTGGTTACCCTCAAATACGATATACACAAGAAAAAGGCTGTTATGGAGGATTACAGCAGTGGACATATAACAACAGAAGAGGCAAAGGCACTCATTGATGAAATTGAACAAAAACTAGGCACAGAGGATATTCATTTCTATCCTGGAGTAAGTTACAGGCATCTTATGGTCTGGTCTCGTGGATCAGCAGATATGGAATGCATCCCTCCTCACGATATTATTGGCAAGGAGATAACAGATTACCTGCCTGTTGGAAAGGGAGAAGATGTCTTGAGAAGGATGATGCTCGGATCAACAGGAATCCTCGAAAGACATCCTGTTAACAAAGAGAGGATAAGGAGAGGCGAAAAACCCGCCAATAGCATCTGGCTCTGGGGGCAGGGCAAGAAACCGATGTTTCCTACCTTCAGACAGAAATATTCCATTAATGGCGCCCTCGTCTCTGCCGTTGATCTCGCCAGAGGTATCGGCATCTATGCCGGTTTCGAGATACTCGATGTTCCAGGTATTACTGGTTACTTAGATACGAACTATCTTGGAAAGGCAGAGGAATCCCTCAAAGCCCTCGAAAGGGTTGACTTTGTCTATATCCATGTTGAGGCACCTGATGAGGCAGGGCACTCTGGTAATTACGCGGATAAGATAAAGGCTATCGAGGATTTTGATGCCCTTGTTGTAGGGACTGTTCTCAGAGGATTAGAAAAGTTCAAGGAGTACCGAGTCCTTATCATGCCTGACCATGCAACACCGATAGAGATCAGGACGCACACTGATGAACCTGTCCCCTTTGTCATATTTGACAGCAGGCTCAAGAAAAAACATGATGGCACCACCTTTGACGAGACGCTCCTCGAGAAAGAAGATATCATGAATTTCGAGGAAGGCTATAGATTGATGGATTATTTCATTAAAGGTGCATAAAACATCCTTTTCACAACGTTTCTTTAAAATTTTCTCTTGACAACTCTCCTTTTCTTGCTGTATCTTTTTTATTCTAGATAAATTTGTCTAGTACGAAATAAATTTGAAGGGGGGTAGAGAATTGTATGCTTTAGGCACCCATCTTTTAATTGAATTGCGGGATTGTAATCCCGAGATTCTAAAGAGCCTTGAGAAGGTAAAAAAAATACTGACCTCTGCGGCAAAAGAAGCCAAGGCAACAATAATTGATAATTCCTTCCACGAATTTAATCCTTTCGGTATCAGTGGTGTGGTAGTCATAGCAGAATCCCATCTCACGATTCATACCTGGCCTGAATATTGTTATGCGGCTGTGGATATCTTTACCTGTGGTGATGTCATAAAACCAGAGCTTGCAGTCTCATACCTTGTCAAAAAATTCGAATGTAAAAATCCTTCTATTGTTGAAATGAAAAGAGGGATACTCTCGCACAAGAACGAAAAGCTCCCTCACAAGGTCCTTTCAGCCTCGGACAGTTCTTTTGGAGATACGAAGTTTTATCAAACCACTACCAGTTAGCAGTACGAATACCTTGAGTTAATCTTCCCTATTTGCAAGGACTGCAATGCCAGGCAGTTCTTTCCCTTCAAGAAGCTGCAGGGTCGCCCCTCCACCTGTAGAGATAAATGATATTGCATCAGATACTCCCGCCCTGTGCACTGCGAGGTCTGTATCACCACCACCAACAATAGTCAGGGCATATGCGTCAGCAACGGCATGAGCAATAGCAAAGGTTCCTCTCGAAAAGGCATCTATTTCAAATGTACCCATCGGACCATTCCAGAGGATGGTCTTCGCATCCTGGATAGCTTCTGAAAAGAGCTTGACCGTTGCAGGTCCTATATCGAGTACAGACCATCCCTTTGGTATCTCAAGAGTGGGAATAATTTTCGTTCCTCCACCGAGCTCGGTGTCTTGGGCAATTACACAGTCTACAGGAAGATAAAATTTTATACCCATCCCTTTCAGCTTTTTTCTTATTCTCTGTGCTGTCTCAAGCATATCTTCTTCAACAAGAGATTCCCCTACCTCGTAACTCATGGCTTTGATAAAGGTACAAGCCATACCACCACCAATCAGAACCTTATCAACTTTGCCAACGAGATTCTCAAGGACGTTTACCTTTCCTGAAACCTTTGCCCCACCTAAGATTGCAACGAAAGGTCTCACTGGATTCTCTATTGCCCCTTTCAGGTATTCTACCTCTTTCTTTAACAGAAATCCGGCTGCAGCGGGAAGGAATTTTGGTACCCCGACAATTGATGCGTGAGCCCTATGAGCTGTCCCAAAGGCATCATTGATAAAGATGTCTGCAAGAGACGCCAGGGCACGTGCAAACTCTTCATCGTTTTGTTCTTCCTC
>JBGQMP010000143.1:0-4821 GCA_041500685.1 Thermodesulfovibrionia bacterium
CCGGGAGAGTTGCAGTCAGGATACCGGGAAAGTCTTTTGCTCTTTCCCTCGCACAAAAGGCCATTTTTTTTATTACTGCAACAAGTGCTAACCTGTCAGGCATGCCACCTGCAAAAGATGCTGAGACTGTCATGAGGTATTTTGGAGATAAGATAGACATTGTGATTGATGGCGGCCCTACACGCGGCGGTCTGGCCTCAACAATTGTGGATGTTACAGGAGAAGAGATTAGGATCCTGAGGGAAGGGGCAATAAGCAGAGAATCACTGAGGTACTTTCTCAAAAAGAATTCTTGACTTTCTTTAACTATTCAATAAAAATATTTTTGCGTTACAGGTGCTGAGGGCTTAATAGGGAATCCTGTGAAATACAGGAGCGGTCCCGCCGCTGTAACCGGGGACAAAATCCACGAAAACAGTGAACAGTGAAAAGTTAAGAGTTAAAGAATTTAAAAACTTTTAACTTTCAACTTTGAACTTTTGACTGTTTTAAAACCACTGGTGGTTTTAAAACCGCTGGGAAGGTGTGGAGAGTAGGATGAGCCGGAAGCCAGAATACCTGCCTGTAAACACAAAACCCTTCCCGTGGAGGAAGGTGGGGATGAAGTAAATCAGGGTGCAGTCCTCTCGCGATAGTGAGGGGATTTTTTGTTTTAGGGGGAGTTTAATTATTCAAAAACTCATGGTTAAACAGACAGGATATAGTATTTTCGCTCTCCGCCGTAGGCGGACTCGGTCGTATCGACCTCCGAGGCTTTTGTCTCTTTATAAAATATTCTATTTGGAGTATCGGCAAAAGAAACCGCTTAAATACTATATCCTGATCCTGTCTCGCCTTCTTTTGCTTGTCACTTGTTACTTGTTACTTGTCACTGCCGTCCATGCTGAACCACCGAACCGAATCATCTCCCTTGCACCTAATCTTACTGAGATCCTTTTTGCGATGGGGCTTGGAGACAGGATTGTGGGTGTCACAAATTTCTGCGACTACCCTGAGGAAGCAAAGAAAAAGCCCAAGGTAGGGGGTATGTTTAATCCTTCTCTGGAAGCAGTCGTTTCATTAAGACCTGATATTGTTGTTATGACTACTGACGGAAATCTCAAGGAGTTTGAGGAGAGGCTGCGTTCATTGGGAACAAAGACATATGTATTCAAAGCAAGACGACTTTCAGAGTTGCCACAGGGCATCAGAGATATTGGTTCAGCACTCGGAGTGAAAGATAAAGCAGAGGCACTTGCAAGAGAGATAGATATAGCTTTCAATAGATTTAAAGCCACAAGTCAGGAATCAAATCCCCCCATCCCCCCTTTGCTAAAGGGAGGTGAGGGGGGATTATTTACTAAAGGGGGGCGAGGGGGGATTAATAAAAAGAAGGTGCTGTTCATTATCTGGCCTGAACCATTAATCGTTGCAGGCTCAGGTACTGCTATTCACGATGCAATTATCCTCCTTGGTTGTGAGAATATCGCATCAAAGGCGAATACCTCTTACCCAGCATATTCTGTAGAGGAAATCATTCATCAGGCTCCTGATGTAATCTTTGTTGGTAAAGGACATGCAAACATGAAAGAAGCTTCACGAGGACTTCTGGAAAGGCTCTCGAGCATTCCGGCAGTTAAGAATGGCGAAATTTATTATATAAGCGATAGCATTTACAGGGTCGGTCCAAGGATCGTCAAAGGCGTTGATGAGATGGCCAGATGTCTAAAATAAGAATCTTGCTCTTGATCTTAATATCAATATTAATCGCATTGAGTTCTCTCTTTCTTGCACCGAAAGTAATAAATCCTTTCCAATTAGATACTACTGCAAGGAACATATTATTTTTCATAAGATTACCAAGAGTAACAGTTGCATTTTTAATGGGAATGGCCCTCGGAGCCTCAGGGGCTGTGCTTCAGGGTATATTGAGAAATCCCCTTGCTGATCCTTATATCCTCGGAATTTCAAGTGGTGCATCACTGTCAGCTGCAGGAGTGCTCTTATCAGGTTTTTATTTCTTCGGGAAATTCACCATACCATTGGCAGCCTTTTTCGGGGCATCCTTTGTCAGTATATTAGTTGGTTTTTTCGGGTGGAAACGCGGTGGACTGTGGCCAGAGAGACTTCTTCTTGCTGGAGTTGGTTTGAGTTTTCTCTTCCATGCATTTCTTATGCTCCTTATGAGCATTTCTCCTGGTGAACGTCTGGGGAGAACAATTTTTTGGATATTCGGAGATCTTTCAGTTGCAGACTGGTCATTGATTCCCTATGGTTTTCTCCTTATTATCTTAGGATTTATTATCTTTTTTTCTAGGGCAAAAGCTCTTAATGCATTGATATTAGGAGATGAGCTTGCGCATAGCCTCGGTTTTTCTGTCCACAGGGAAAGGCTCCTCTTATTTGTGTCCATCTCTCTCATGACTGCTGCTTCGGTATCACTTGGGGGAATTATTGGTTTCGTTGGCCTTCTTGTGCCCCATATCATGAGATTCTTTATTGGCGCTGACAGCAGGGTCTTGGTCCCTACATCAGCCATTGGGGGCGGAATACTCCTCTGTATGGCAGACCTTATTGGGAGAACAATAATGCAACCGGTGGAGATTCCATCAGGGATTTTAACGGCCATCATTGGTTCACCCTATTTCCTTTATCTGCTGAGGAGGAGAGATGTCCTTGGCAAGTAACCATTCTATTCTTGAGTTCGATGGTGTCAGTTTTATGTATCAGAGGGATAATGAGTTTATCCATAACCTTACCTTCTCAGTGGATAATGGAGAGTTCATTGGACTATTAGGCGCAAATGGCTCCGGAAAATCTACTATTCTCAAACTCGCGAGTGGGATTTTAAGGCCTTCTCGCGGTTCCATAAGGCTCTGGGAAAAACCCTTGCAATTATACAGAAATAAAGATAGGGCAAAATTGTTGTGTTATCTTCCGCAGCTTCTTGATATGAATGTGCTCTTCAAGGTAAGGGAACTTGTGAGCATGGGCCTTTATCCTTACGAGATAATTCCCGAGATGACCGTTGCTGAATCGTTAGAAATGGTTGGGCTTATGGAAAAATCAGAATCATACTTAGAGAACCTTAGTGCTGGTGAAAGGAGAAGGGCCTTTATTGCAATGACCCTTCTTCAAGGCGCAGGACTTGTGCTTTTGGATGAACCCCTTGCGAACCTTGACATAAAGTATCAGATAGAAATTATAAGGCTGCTGAGAGAATTGAGGGATAAGAAACGCATTTCAATAATCATGGCCCTTCATGACATAAATATGGCACTGCAGTTTGAGAAGGTAATGTTAATCAAGGAGGGGAAAATACTCGGTATTGGGAATCCTGAAATAGTGCTATCAGAAGATCTGCTTAAAGAGGCGTTTGACGTGAGTATCGAGATAAGAAGACATGGCTTTGAAGGAGCATATTTAAAGGGATTGAAAAGTTAAATGCAATATGCTAAAAGTGAACATCAAAGACTGAGCTGATTTTTTTAGCACTCTTGAAAGGAGGTGAAAAAAAGAGTAGTAACTGATGACTTGATTCAGATGGCTGGATGTCAGGGAAGAGAGGTGAAAATCCTCCGCTGCCCCGCAGCCGTGAAGGGAACGAAAGCCTAACTTAAAAAGTCACTGCCATGGGTAATACCATGATGGGAAGACAGGTAAGTAGGTAGCCCTGAGCCGGAAGACCTATTCAGCCCAGGAGATTTCATAAACCGTAAGAAATTTCTCGAGGGAGGAAAAGATGAAAAAACTTTTTATCTATTATTTCTTATTTACCATTCTTTTGTTGCAACCAGCCTTGATATCTGCAGAGGAGAAGGCTTTATTGGAAGAGGTTATCATAACAGCCACGAGGATTGAAGAGCCCACGGGTGAAACAACGAGCGATGTTAGAATAATTAAAAAAGAGGATATAGAAAAGACTGAAGTTGAGTTTATAACAGATATCCTTAGAAAAGTTCCTGAATTAAATCTACTTCAGAATGGAGGTATCGGAAAGGTAGCTACTGTCCTTCTCCGTGGCGGAAATTCATCACAAACTCTTGTGATGATAGACGGCGTAAAGGTTAATAGTCCTACTACAGGTTCTTTCGATTTTTCAGGTATCAATGTGGATGACATTGAGAGGATCGAGATAGTAAAAGGCCCACAAAGCACCTTTTATGGATCGGAGGCAATGGCAGGCGTTATAAGTATCATTACAAAAAAAGGAAAAGGGAACCCCAAAATAGATGCTTCTTTTGAATCAGGATCATTCGGAACCTACAAGCCATCCATTACGTTCTCAGGCGGTGATGAAAAAATAGACTATAGACTGACGGGAACATATTTTTATACTGACGGGATATCAGTTGCGAAAGCGGGCACAGAAAGAGACGGTTATAGAAATGTGTCTTTTTCAGGTAAATTTGGAATAAGACCATCAGAAAAAATTGAGTTAGAAATAATAGGTAAATATTACTATGACCGAAGTGAGCTTGACGCCTTCGGCAAAGATGACCCGAATTACATCCAGCATGGGAACCACTATTTGATTTCTGGAAAGGGGAGGGTTTTAATCATGGATAATTGGGAGCAGATTTTACTGCTTTCCAATGTCAGCGACTCATTAAAGTATAGAGATCCAGATACTGCATGGAATAATTCCAAATTTATTACAAGTATTGACACTGCTGACTGGCAACATAATTTTTATCTCTCCAATAATTACACATTGACAGCCGGTGTCGAATACAAAAAAGAAAAAGGAGAAGATGTGGGTTCATCTGACAGGTCAGTAGAGAATAGGGCCCTTTATTTCAATAATAAGCTAAAGTTCTTCGGCGAGACACTTGTGCTTAA
>JBGQMP010000144.1:0-4815 GCA_041500685.1 Thermodesulfovibrionia bacterium
CCAAGAGTTCACTTTTGAATCGTAAGGGAGTTCACTTTTCAAAAATTCCTAACAGTTTTTTTATGAGTTTTACGATTTTTTTATGAGCTTACACAGCTTTTTGACATTCTCGACCTTAAAATATATGCAACTACTGTACCATGTGGAGCCTACGTAAGAACAACAATAGATAGGAAATTCCAGTTTACATTCTGTATATAAGTGTATCTAAGAGATACAAAGTACGTCCAATGGATGTTAATATGGGATACATTTTTTCTGAAGATATACTATGAACGCTTACCCTAATCTTTTGAGCTATTTATGGTCGAAATGTATCACTACTTTTTCAGGATTTTTTCATAAAATTTTGCTAAACTTATCTCTACAGTCTCTTGTGTAGTTTTATTTTTGGTTCAAGAAGAGTTGTGGAATGGAATATGGAGATCTCATACACGAAATTATTCTTGAGCATCTTAAAAGACGTCTCTCAAGAGAATATAAGGAAATCTCGGTGCATATGCCGTGAAAGGAAGTTAAGACAAAATGTTGTTAAGAATTTTGAATACCATAGGAGTCGTAATTTTTTTAGTAATAGTAAGTTTGCATAGTATATCGTGTTCAAGGGAGTCAAATACTACCGGACATGGTAACACCGTCAGAATACAAACAGGAACCGGTAAAGCTGAGCTTTTACAATGGTTTAGGAGTAATATGAAATATGCTTCTTTTATGGATTTTATGAAAAGGCGAGAGGAACAAATCAATAGTTGCATAGAGGAAAAAATATCATGCAAATGGATAATTGGTTCAGGAATAACGAATTCTCAAAAAGGTTATGTTGTATCTTTCAAAGATAACGAATTTACGATAGAGGAATTCCCAGCAGGATCAGAATCTGAATATGATATAACTAAAAAGGATATATACTTTAAGACCCGATGATTATCTATAACTCTTCTAACAGCTCCCTTTCTTTTGATTCCATTTTATTTTTTTGATATCCATTCTTTTCATGGTCATACCCGACAAGATGAAGAAGCCCATGGATAATAAGCCTTTTTAATTCTTCATTGAGTGTAAGACCGTGTTCGGATGCTTGTTTTCTGGCCCTCGGCAGGTTAATAACAATGTCACCCAGGAGAAGCTCCGAAGTTCGGAAGCTCTGAAGACCAGAAGTTCTTACTTTAACTCTTCCAGCCTTTCGCTCTTCCGCACTAAGCTGGGGGAAGGAGAGGACATCTGTGGTTTTATCTACACCGCGGTACTGGCCATTCAATATCTTCATCCTCCTGTCATTAACGAGGAGGATGCTGAGTTCAGATTTTTGCAGTCCGAGGAGATGAAGCGCCTTCCTCAGGAGTCTTCTTAGTCCCTGTTGACTTACCTTTATTGACCTTTGCTGGTTCCTTATATAAACCTTCATCAGTAAAATCAAAACCTGGATAGTCTATCCTCCTATGTAATATGCCTGTAAGTATGTAAGTAAAACACTTTTTTACTTCCTGGATATCTTTCAGGGTGAGTTCACATTCATCGAGCTGACCATCGAGAAATATGTGATTGATTATCCTGTCGACGAGAGATGCAATCCTTGCCGGAGTCGGATCTGTGAGAACCCTTGAGGCTGCCTCAACAGCATCAGCCATCATCACAAGGGCAGCTACCCGAGTCTGTGGTTTTGGCCCTGGGTACCTGTAGTCCTCTTCAGAAGGTAAAACATCGGTCCCCTGTTCCTTGGCCTTCTGATAGAAATATGTCATAAGAGATGTACCATGGTGCTGTTGAATGATGTCGATAATAGATTGGGAAAGCTTACACTGCTTGGCAATCTCAACTCCTTCTTTAACATGGTTAACAATTATCATACTGCTCATATGAGGAGTTAGTCTGTCATGCTTACTCACCGGGCCGATCTGGTTTTCTACAAAATATTCTGGCATTTTTATCTTGCCGACATCATGGTAATACGAGCTAACCCTTGCAAGCAGCGGGTTTACTCCAACTGCCTCAGCAGCAGATTCTACAAGATTTCCTACGATAACGCTATGATGGTATGTACCTGGGGCTGCAACCATGAGGTTTCGTATCACAGGCTGGTTGAGGTCGAGGAGCTCAAGGAGGCTTATGTCTGTCGTGACATTAAAGATATTTTCGAGGAGAGGCAAGAGCAGAGAGACAATTGAGGAGACGCTTATACCTGCAAATGCTGCAAAGGCCATAGAAGATAAAGCCTTTTCTGTAAATAGATTACCTTCAAAAAGAAACAGTATTGTTACGGTAAAGACATTCACAATAATCACTGAAAACCCTCCCCAGAGGAGCGCTGATCTTTTTTTGCACCTTATAACACTAAAGGCTGCTGTAAGGCTTCCAACAAAGGCGTAGATGGTATAGGATGCATCATGAAGCCAGAGACTCGTCAGAATACTTACAGTAAAGGAAAAGGTGATTGCCGTATGAAAGTCAAAAAGGAGAGCAATGAGCATGGCTCCTGCTGGTAAGGGCATCCCGAATACAACCCCCTCAGTTGGTATAAAGCCCGCGCCCTTGGAGAGGTCATAGAGGAGATAAATAAAGAGCCTTCCGATGAAGAGGGTAAATATGAGCATAAGACAGAAGAGGAGTAACATGTTGTAATTTTTAATGTAGGCAGGCTTGTATCGCATGATGTCTTTATAGAGGATGAAGAGCAATAAACTCGCTATGAGGAATCCACCCAACAATTGTTCTATGTCCAGCCTTTCCAGGATAAACAGGGCAGAGATGAAACCTGCTGTAAGAAGAATGGGAATTCTCGGTAAATCTTCTTTACTGATCTTCAAAAAGGTTTGAGGTTTAGCCCGCCAAAGTCCCCTTCTCACATCACTCTTGATGGTTCCGTTTTTCATATCTTTCATATGCCTTTATAATCTCCTGAACGAGCTTGTGTCTCACGACATCTCTTTCAGAGAAGTATATAAATTTAATGCCTCCAATCTCCTTCAAAATCCTCTCAGTCTCTATAAGGCCTGACGCCTTTCCAAAAGGAAGGTCTATCTGTGTGATATCACCTGTAATCACTGTCTTTGAGTTGAATCCGAGCCTTGTAAGATACATCTTCATCTGCTCTGACGTTGTATTCTGTGCCTCGTCAAGGATTATGAAAGAGTCATTCAGGGTTCTTCCTCTCATATATGCAAGTGGCGCGATCTCTATTACTCCCCGCTCTATAAGCCTGCTCACTTTTTCTGCCTCCATCATATCGAAGAGCGCATCGTAAAGAGGCCTCAGATAAGGATGAACTTTCTCGTATATATCTCCAGGGAGGAAACCGAGTTTTTCTCCTGCTTCAACAGCTGGCCTTGCAAGAACAATCCTGCTAATCTGTTTTTTCAGCAATGCATTGATAGCCATTGCCATTGCGAGATAGGTTTTTCCCGTGCCCGCAGGGCCTATGCCTATGACCATGTCAAAGGTTTTTATAGCATCAATATATCTTCTCTGGGTATCTGTTTTTGGTATGACAAATCTCCTCTTTGACGATACAGGAATGCTATTCAAAAAGAGGTCTTTCAGCGAGGTGTATTCGCCTTCCGATGTAGACTTTATTGCGTAACGGATGTCCTCAGGGTTAAGGTCATAACCGTCAGAGCTTATAAATCGGATATCCTGAATAATCCTTTCTGCCTTTTCGAGAGATTTATCATCTCCACGGAGGAATATCTTATTGCCCCTATGAGACGCTGTGATGGATAAGGTTTCTTCGATTACCTTTAAGTTTTTATCAAGCCCACCAGCGATCAGGCTGTATTCTTTCTCGCTGTCAAGTTCAATCTCTAAGGTTGACGTATGCTTTCCTCCTCCTCTTTCTTGACAGTTACAAATGCCTGCAGGCCCTCAGCCTTTTTTATTTTAGCGGATAGTTCTTCAGCCTCTTTCCGGGTTCTGAATTTTCCTACCCATACCTTATAGAGTCCCCTCTCCTTTTTTGATTCGGATAAGGCCGAATATGTCTTGTAACCTCCATTTTCAAGCCTCTTTTTAAGAGCATCTGCTTCAGAGGCATCTTTGAATGCTCCTACCTGAACAGTGTATATGATTTTTGTCGGTTTCTCTGCTTGTTGAGATTCTTGGGTTACTTCTTTTCGGGACTCTGTTGTTTGAAGCTCTCTATCCTGAGAAGGGTCAGAAGCCTTTGACTGGACTTGTTGGGACTGTGCCTCTACAGGCTGGATAGTATTGTCCCGCAAACCTTCCTGCAAGTGTTTAATCTCGGGATTCTCTTTCGTGGTACTTTTTCCAACAAAATATCCGAGGATAAAACAGAGGGCAGAAGGGATAAGGATAGCTGTAATAATAAGTCCTCTGCCAATAATACGAGCTGGTGATTTTTCTTTAAAACTAACCTTTTTCATAAAATAAGCATAGCATCACCATAGGAAAAAAATCTATATTTCGCTCTCACAGCATCCTCATAAGACTCCCTCAATTTTTCCCAACCGCAGAGGGCGGAAGCCAACATGAGCGGAGTGGATCTCGGGAGGTGGAAGTTCGTAATTAAAGAGTCCACTACCTTAAACCTGTATCCGGGATAGATAAAGATATCCGTCTTTCCCTTCAACCTCCCATTCTGAGATATGACGTTACTTTCACCGCTGATGAACCCCTCTATTGCCCTTGTTGTCGTGGTTCCTACAGAAACAATCCGCTTGCCTGATACCTTTGCCTTTTCTATTTCCGAGATGAGATTCTTTTCGATATCAAAGTATTCAGGTTCCATGAAATGTTCCTCAACATGTTCAGACCTTATCGGTCTGAATGTGCCGACGCCAACATGCAGAGTCAGTTCTCTCA
>JBGQMP010000145.1:0-4775 GCA_041500685.1 Thermodesulfovibrionia bacterium
CGATTTGCAGGGGTTTTTCAGCATGTCTGCCTTCTTGTTAATGCAACGTTTGGGTAAATCTTAATCTCGTTACCAGCATCTAATGCGGCCGAGATCTATATGAACAAATTCCTGATATTTTCCTACACCACATGCAGAAAAGGATTTTGCCACGTTCGAATGAAAGGAATATTGAAAATTTCAGATTTGAGAAGATGATTTTTGTTGGGTCAATAAATCCGGCAAAAAATATTTCTCTGATGGTAAAAGGTTCAAAAAGAATGGTTGATATCTGTAGAGAGAAATCAGGCATTACCTTTGTGGATACAACAGGTCTTGTGTCAGGGGAAATCGGGAGGGCATTGAAGATAGGCAAGATCAGGGCAATAAAACCAGAGCATATCATAGCTCTCCAGAGACATGATGAAGTCGAACACATCCTGAAACTTATTGAGAATATCAGTATTCACCGCATCAAGGCATCCGTTATGGCGAAGTGCAGAGACAGGGAAAGTCGAACGAAATACAGAGAAAAGAAGTTTCTTGATTATTTCAACGAAAAGAGGGTTTCTGAATTTTTGTTACATCAGCATGATGTGGGGTTCTTTTATAATGGCAAATCCTACAATCTCAAGAAGGGCGATTTCAAGGATGGTACCATCATCGGCCTGAATTATAATGATGATACAATGGCATTGGGGTTGATTGTTTAGATTACTGGTGATTCCATAATCTTTAAGTCTTCAATAAAATCTCTCAGAGGAATTAATAGGGTTTTGTTTGGTGAAATAACCATCTCATAATTCCGCTTTCTTTTTGAATTTGTACTTGTATTTTTAAACTTACTTTGGTACCCAGACCTTCCCTTTATCAATGATGTGATCTACCTCCCATCCTCTCTTATGGAGCTCTCTTGCAATCCATTTCCTGTGGCATTTCCACGGAAACCGTTCTGCACAGATAATAACGGCTGTTTTTTGAAGGGCGAGGGACTCGAGAAGAGCAATCCCCTTGCTAAAATTATCAGTAAGTGTATAGGCAATATATCCCCCTTTCCTGAAGCCACCAAGTTCTTCTCCGAGGAAATAATATTCCAATTCTTCACGTCGCAAGAGAGGTTCGAGGTTTTCCCTTCTGAATATTGGAATTTTGCTTTTCGGGAAGCGACGCACATCGATCAGGGATTGAATATTATAAGCAAGGAGTATCTCTATGAAATCTTCTTCAGTTCTCCTATCAGTGCCGAGGGTATATATCTTTTTCATTCGAGCCTATCATATCATTTTCGCGAATGGCATTTTTTTTCAGAATGGCATTTTTTTCTTGACAATATGCCTGCTTTTAGGCTACAAAATAGCTTGTATGATTAAATCAGGGTTTTTAATCATACAGTTTATTGTTTTACTTCTTGTTCTCCCTGTTTACGCATCAGAGGTAAACCAGGAAGATCCGGTTGAACAGATAGTAATCTCTTCATTACCTGAAGAAGCAAAAAATCATTCAACGCTCTTATCAGATTATAGTTCCAATGGACTCGCTGTAAAAGCTGTCGAAAAAAATATCACTCTCTTTACCGAAAAAATAAGCAAGAAGTTTTCCCTTTGGCTGAGCAGGTCTGGCAAGTACATCGAGTTGATGAAGGAGATATTGAAAGGGGAAAATATTCCTGAAGAAATAGTCTTTATCCCTCTCATTGAAAGTGGTTTTAGTCCCTATGCCTGTTCTCCTGCGCGCGCAGTAGGATACTGGCAGTTTATTGCATCTACTGCAAAGAGATATGGACTAAAGATCAATTGGTGGATGGATGAGAGGAGAGATCCTGTAAAATCTACTGTGGCTGCTGCAAATTATTTTAAAGACCTCTACGAGATGTTCGGCTCATGGAAATTTGCAATGGCAGCATACAATGCCGGAGAGGGTAGGATCCTCAAGGCGATCAACAGGACGAACACGGATGATTACTGGTCACTCCTTGATACGAAATACCTGAAGAGAGAGACAAAAGATTATGTACCTAAGTTCATCGCAGCAAGCTTGATAGCAAAGAGCCCAGAGGAATTCGGGTTTGAAGATCTTGAATATCATCCACCCCTCACTTATGATGAAGTTGCCGTATATTTACCTGTTGACCTTCAGGTCATAGCAGACTGCGCAGAAACGACGTTAGAAGTCATCAAGGAATTAAATCCTGAGCTTAGAAGATGGTGCACACCCCCTGATCTCCCTGAATATATCCTGAAGGTTCCTGAAGGTAAGAAGGATATCTTTCTACAGAACCTGTCCCTGATTCCAGAAGAAGAGCGTTTTTCCATTGACATCTATAGGGTCAAGAAGGGAGACACCTTTAAGAAGATTTCAAAAAAGACGGGCATCCCAGTTCAAGTTATCCTCGATCTGAATTCCGTAGAAAAGATCATACCTTTTACGAATGGGATGAAGATTTATCTTCCACCTAAAGGGAAATTCGTATTGGATAGGGATGACAGGGCGTCAATAAAGAAGGCATCCCTTCAACAAAAGAAGAAATCTTTTACCAGAAAAAGAAGTTCAAGTGCTGCAAAGGGAATAAAAAAGGTATCGTTTAAATATAAAAAGAAAGCCCTGAAGAACCAATATAAGAAAGCTTAGCCTTCTTTCTTCTCAATGAGTTTTGCCTTTGCCGCATCGCTGAATGGCGAGTTTGGAAATTTATCAGAAAGCTCTTTATATTTTTTCTTTGCCTCTTCTGTCTTGCCCTCTTTCTCGAGGAGCCTTGCAGATTCTATAAGGGCAAAATCTTTATAGATATCTCCCTTAAGGTTATACAGTGCCTCAAGTGCCTTCATTGCCTCCTTTGTATCACCTTTTCTTTCATAAGCCATTGCCATCTTTTCATATGCAAGGGGAATGAGCTTCTCTTCTTTTGAATATCTCTGTATGAAATCTTTCAGAGTCGTAATCGCTTCATCGTATCTCCCAAGCTCATAATAGCAGCCTGCAATATACAAAAGCACTGATAGTGATTTCCTTGTGTCATAAGACTTTTTGAATATATCCAGGGCTTTTTTATATCGCTCTTCTCTCGTTACAGGCTGTGTTTGATAGATGTTTTGATAGATCTTGTATGCTTCGTACTCTAACATCCTTGCTTTTTTCTTGGAAGTATAATCATAGAACAGAAAGCCTGGAATAGCTATAATTACCACAAGGATGATGACTCCATATTTTAATACGGTCTTCTTCTTTTCTTTTAGGGTATCTTTTAGACTGACAAGCTTGTCCTTTACCTCTGACTCTGTACCCGAGATTTTCTTTGAGACCCGTTTCTTAATCGCTTTTGGCATCAGTCCCTCCTGAGAGCCTTTTCTACGAGGATCTTAGAATTTTCGAATATCAAATCAATACGGTTTCCTTCTATTCCTGAGGCATGCAATATCCTGATTGCCATATCTCGTGTAATTAAGTCTGACGGGCTGTGAGCATCTGTGTTTATACAGAGGGGCACACCGAATTTCATAGCCTCCTTTGCAACATATCCATTTGACAGAGAATGCCCCTTCCTTGAAGTTATCTCAAGGGTAACGCCTTTTTCCTTTGCCAGAAGAAGGTCTTCTGTAGAAATAATGCCAGGGTGTGCAAGGATGTCGGCATTAGCCCCAATCGCTGCCCTGTTTGTACCTTGAGCAACAGGCTCTACTATTGTTTCTCCATGCACAACCACAATTTTTGCCCCTAAATGCCTTGCTTCCTTCACAAGGTCTGGAATAATATGGGGTGGGGCGTGTGTAATCTCTGCACCCGGAATAGCTTCAATGGAAAGATAGCTTTTAAGTTTTTTAATTACATTCACGATCCGTGGAATTACTAGGTCGATGTTAGACGGGTCTACATGGTCTGTTATCGCAATAGCTTTATAACCAATCGCCTCGGCTCTCCTTATGAGTTCTGAGGGTAGGAGTTCGCCATCGCTGAAGAGACTGTGTGTATGTAAATCAATCATCAAGTTCCATCTCTTTCAGTATGTGTGTGTAACACGAATTATGTACCAAATCATTCTATCAGAATTCCTTTTTAAAATCACTATCAAATATTTTTATCTCAATTATTATGCTCTGCCGCAAGAAGGAGGTTTTTATATGCAATTCATTGCGAGGCACAGGGCGCTGAAGCAATCTCTACAGAAGCACACTTACGGTAATTACCAATAACAATGAATATTTTCAGGACAATAGAGAAGATTAAAAAACAACGTTTAATTTTAAAAGGGGGGAAAATTGATACATGAGGTTCAACTCATAGAGGATGATCAAAAGGTAACAAATGACAGTACACATCACAAGCACCCTTGTGATAAAGCAATTCTTACATATACAGAGGATAAAGAGAGGTATTGTGGTGATTAAGAATTTCGACAAAATAAATGGTGTGTTGCCAAATCCTAAAAAGAAAGACATGACAGGATTAATCTCTACTGCGATGCTCTCTTTTATTAATGAGAGGGTAAAGTAGCTATCACCCAGGCTAAGAATTGAAAGAATGAGAAGTGTTGTGAAAAGGCGAGTACTATAGAGGTCCACAAAAACATATTTCTCCTTGTCCTCCGTTCTTCTGCCAGTTTTTCTCCGACCTCCGATAAAAGAATGCCTGCTTATAAAAGGGGTAGGACGTTTTCGTCTGTCAGGAATGATTTTTCTGGCTGCCTCTTCTGAACTAAACATATACAATCCTTGTGTATATCAGTGAAAGCTTAGCTACAACCTAACGTTTTTGTTTTAAAAAGAAGCCTATCCTCTTTTTTACTAGCAAATTCTTTGCCA
>JBGQMP010000146.1:0-4773 GCA_041500685.1 Thermodesulfovibrionia bacterium
GGCTGCGGATCTGCTGCTTGTGGAACCGCTGGTTATCTCACTCCAGAGATGGCGTTAGAGAATGCCGGGCAAGGGTTAAGAGAGGTATGCGAGGCTATAGGTATTCCCCCGATTCTTCATCTCGGTTCATGCGTTGACAATTCGAGGATTCTAACAATAGCAACCGCTATGGCAGAAGAAGGTGGTCTCTCAGATGAAATTGGCGGCATGCCTGCAGTTGGGATAGCACCGGAGTGGATGTCTGAGAAGGCAATAGCAATTGGGTGTTACTTTGCTGCATCTGGTGTCCCCGTTATATTCGGAGGTGAATCTCCGGTTGGAGCGAGTGAGGAAGTGACGAGGATAATGACAGAGGTATGGTTTGAGAGGTTCAAGGGAGCTCTCCACTTCGAGCCTGATCCTGAGCAGATACTGACGCTTGCACTGAATTACATAGACAGGGCAAGAGAGGCACTAAAGCTCAGGAAATACGAACCCGGAAGATTTGGTACGGAAAGGGTTCTTTTGGATATGGCTGCAAGGCGAGAACTTGAAAAGGCAGCAAAACCTCATTTAGGAATATATTAATTTTGGAGGGATAAATGGAAATAGAACTAATCGATATTGATGAAGACATTGGAGAAGTAGGAAAAATCCTCAACGAGTATAACAAGAAAAGAGGCATCCTGATACATGCCCTCCAGAAGATTCAGGAAGAACATCGTTATCTACCTGAAGAGGAATTAAGGAAGCTCTCTCAAAAACTCGGCCTTTCCCTTGCTGAGATTTATGGTGTTGCAAGTTTTTACAAGCTGTTTTACTTCACGCCAAGGGGAAAGAAGATCGTGAGGGTATGCCTTGGCACCGCTTGTTATGTAAGAGGGTCGAAAAAGGTCTTGGATGCACTCGAAGCGAAATTCGGGATCAAGAGTGGAGAAACGGCAAAGGACCTTTCCATGACGCTCGAAACAGTAGGATGTTTAGGTTGTTGTGGTCTTGCACCTGTTTCAACAGTCAACGAAGAAATTACAGGTGAAATAGGAGAAAAGAAATTAGAGGACCTAATCAGGTCTATAGAAGAGGAGTAATTTTAAGAATAGCATGGAAAAGTTAAAGAGTATAAAAAATCTGAAAAATCTCAGAGGTCTCCTTGTTGAGAAAGTCTTAAGACCTGATAAAAACAGGATAAGGATTTGCTGTGGCACTGCATGCACAGCTACAGGTTCCGGGAAGGTTGTCAAGGTAATCGAGGAGGAGATTTCGAAAAAGGGCATGGATTTGGAGATCATCAAGACAGGATGTCAGGGACTCTGTCAGAAAGGGCCTGTCATGAAGGCAGAGCCATATGGTTACTTCTATCAGAAAGTCAAACCTGAGAATATGGGAGAGATTTTTTCCACCACATATTCTGCTGGACTTCCTGTGAGAGGGCTCCTGTATAAGGAATCTTATCTTGAGAAACCTATAGAAGTAATGGAGGAAGTGCCATTCTATAAAAAACAGTTGAGAATTGCCCTCATGAATAACGGGAAAATAGACCCAACCAATATCTTTCATTACATTGCTGTTGGTGGTTATGGAGCTATTGAAAAGATCTTTTCCTCCATGAGCCCTGAAGATGTGCTTGCGGAGGTAAAAAAGGCCAATCTCAGAGGCCGTGGAGGCGCAGGATTCCCTGCTGGCATAAAATGGGGATTCGCAAAAAAAGCTCCAGGTACAAATAAGATCGTTATCGCCAATGGGGATGAGGGTGACCCAGGGGCGTTTATGGACAGGTCAATTATGGAAGGTGACCCTCACGGCCTTCTTGAAGGGATGCTCATATGTGCCTATACAATCGGCGCAAAATATGGTTTTATCTACGTCCGTCATGAATATCCCCTTGCTGTTAAGAATTTAACAATAGCCATTCAACAGGCAGAGGAGCTTGGACTTTTAGGGAGAAACATCCTCGGTACAGGGTTTGATTTTATCGTTCGTATCAGGGAAGGTGCTGGTGCCTTTGTCTGTGGTGAAGAGACAGCACTCATGACATCCATTGAAGGCAAGAGAGGTATGCCGAGGCCAAGACCTCCCTTCCCTGTAGAGAGGGGTCTGTGGAGTAAATCCACGGTCATTAACAATGTCGAAACTCTTGCAAACATTCCATATATCATCGAAAAGGGTGTTGACTGGTTCCTCAGTATAGGGACACAGAATTCACCGGGCACAAAAGTATTTGCCCTGACTGGTAAGGTTAAGAATACAGGGCTTGTCGAGGTACCAATGGGGATAACCCTCAGGGAGATTATTTTTGATATCGGTGGAGGAATCTTAAAGAACAAAAAATTCAAAGCAGTTCAGACAGGAGGCCCTTCAGGAGGATGTATTCCTGAGCAGTACCTTGACCTGCCGGTAGATTTCGATTCCCTTTCAAAGGTTGGCTCTATCATGGGCTCTGGTGGAATGGTAGTAATGGATGAAGACAACTGCATGGTAGATGTTGCTAAATTCTTCCTCTCCTTCACGCAGTCTGAATCCTGTGGGAAATGTCCTCCATGCAGGATAGGAACATACCAGATGCTTCAGATACTCGAAAAGATTACCTCTGGCCATGGTAAGGAAGGAGACATAGAGAGACTCGAACAACTTGGAAAGCTCGTCATAGAGGGCTCTCTCTGTGGGCTTGGGAAAACTGCACCGAATCCTGTGCTGACAACGATACGATATTTCCGCGATGAATATGAAGAACATGTAAGAGACAAATACTGCAGAGCAAAAGTATGCAGGCTCGGCCTCTTCATGATAGAACAAAAGGAGTGTATCCTCTGTGGCCTGTGCAAACAGGCATGTGCCTTTCATGCAGTGAAGGAAACGAGAAGGGGTTTCTTCATTGATCAGGATTACTGCACAAAGTGTAAGTCCTGCTACAATGCCTGTCCTGTTAATGCAGTGAAAATAATGAAGCAACGATATGCGAGGCTTGAAGAGGAATTAAAAATTCCACCTGAAGGCATAGAAATCATTGAAAGGAGAAGTAGAATGACATTGAGAGATATCTTACAATCAAACCTCCTGTGATAGTAACCATTCAGAAAGACCGTACAGTGAGAGATGCTGTAAAAACCATGAGTGAAAAAAACGTCAGCGGTATCTTTGTAGTCGGTGAGAATGATAAATTGGCAAGTGTATTTACTGAGAGAGATATAGTACGATGCACTTTTAATAATATATCTCTCGATGAGACGATCGAAAATATCATGAGACATGATATTACAACATTTGATCCTTCAGTAGAAATAAGCTCAGCAATAACGGTTGCGAGCAGAAAAAAAATCAGACATATACCTGTTGTCGAAGGTGATAAAATTGTGGGAATGGTTACTTTTAGAGATTTAGTTTCCTATCTACTTCCAGAGATTTGCTATGTAGCAGACAGTATCTACTAAATATGGTATCGTCGAACACATTTTTAGGGCTTCGATGATTAAAAGGTAAAGCTAGATATGAAAAGATTAAATAGTATTGGTGACCTTGTTGCCCTTCGGGACCTTCTGTTCAAAAAAGGAGTCCTCGCTCCTGGTAAAAAGAGAATAAGAATATGCTGTGGAACAGGATGCAGAGCTAATAAGTCTCTAAAATTGGCAGAAGAGCTCATACGCGGGATCCAAAGAAGCGGCACCGATGTTGAAATAATAACAACAGGATGTCAGGGACTCTGTCAGAAGGGTCCCGTTATGATAATAGAACCGCAGGGATATTTTTATCAGAGGGTCGAACCTGAAAAGGCGGATGCAATACTTTCCAAAACTATTAAGGATGAGAAACCAATATGGGAGCTCCTTTACCGACCAGGCATCGGAGAGAAACCTGCCTATTCCATGGAAGAGGTCCCCTTTTATAGCAAACAAGCGAGGGTTGCACTCAGAAACAATGGGAGAATAGATCCAAACAATATCCTTCACTACATTGCTGTAGGAGGGTACAGGGCCTTAGAAAAAGCCCTTTCAGGAATGACAACAGATCAAGTCTTAGCTGAAGTAGATAAAGCAAACCTCAGAGGACGCGGAGGAGCTGGGTTCCCAGCAGGTAAAAAGTGGACATATATAAAAAACACCTCCGGTATTAAGTTTGTTATAGCTAATGGTGATGAAGGTGACCCAGGTGCATTTATGGACAGGTCAATTATGGAAGGCGATCCTCACAGCCTTCTTGAAGGAATGCTCATCTGTGCCTATACAATCGGCGCAAAATATGGATTCATCTACGTCCGTCACGAATACCCCCTCGCTGTTCAGAACTTATGTATAGCCATAAAACAGGCAGAGGCGCTTGGATTTTTAGGGAGAAACATCCTCGGTACTGGGTTTGATTTTATCGTTCGCATAAGGGAAGGTGCTGGTGCCTTTGTCTGTGGTGAAGAGACAGCACTCATGACATCCATTGAAGGCAGGCGTGGTATGCCAAAGCCAAGACCCCCCTTCCCTGTAGAGAGCGGTCTGTGGGATAAGCCTACAGTTATTAATAATGTCGAAACTCTTGCAAACATTCCCTATATCATCGAAAAGGGTGCCGACTGGTTCCTCAGTATAGGGACACAGAATTCATCAGGTACGAAGGTATTTGCCTTAGCTGGTAAGGTTAAGAATACAGGACTTGTCGAGGTACCAATGGGGATAACCCTCAGGGAAATTATCTACGATATTGGTGGAGGAATCTTAAAGAACAGAAAATTCAAGGCAGTTCAGACAGGAGGCCCTTCAGGAGGATGTATTCCTGAGCAGTATCTTGACCTGTCGGTAGACTTCGATTCCC
>JBGQMP010000147.1:0-4773 GCA_041500685.1 Thermodesulfovibrionia bacterium
TGTTATAAAGAAGTTCATGGAATTAGGATATATGCCAACAATAAATCAGCCTGTTGATACTGACGCGGCACTGTTGGTCGCAGAGGGTTTTGGGGTTAAAATCGAGCTTTCATCTGTTGAAGAAGATGCTGTTATTACAGAGGCACCAGAAGATAGTAGTACATTATTATGGCGTCCTCCTGTTATAACCATAATGGGACATGTAGACCATGGAAAGACATCCCTCCTCGATGCTATAAGAAAAACAAAAGTTATAGAGACTGAGGCAGGAGGGATTACTCAACATATAGGCGCATATAAGATCAATCTGAGGGGCAAAGATATTGTATTTCTCGATACGCCAGGCCATGAGGCATTTACTTCTATGAGGGCGAGGGGAGCAAAAGTAACGGATATAGTCGTTCTTGTTGTAGCTGCAGATGATGGCGTCATGCCGCAGACTGTTGAGGCTATTAATCATGCAAAGGCCGCAAATGTACCAATCGTTGTTGCCATAAATAAGATCGACAAGCCAGAGGCGAATCCATCAAAGGTAAGGAATGAACTTGCAGAACACGGAATAATACCTGAGGAATGGGGTGGACAAAACATCCTTGTTGAGGTATCTGCCAAAAAAGTTATAGGCATAGAAAACCTTCTTGAAATGATACTCCTTCAGGCAGAGATAATGGAGCTGAAAGCCAACCCCGAGAAAAAAGCAAAAGGTACCATTATCGAAGCGAGACTTGATAGGGGGAGGGGACCCGTAGCGACGGTACTCGTCCAATCCGGAGCTCTCAAAATTGGTGATACATTCCTTGCAGGTATTCATGTAGGAAAAGTGAGGGCATTGATCGATGATACAGGTAAAAGGATTGCAGAAGTAGGCCCGTCAACACCAGTTGAGGTAATCGGATTTCCTGAGGTTCCCTCGGCGGGGGATATCTTTATTGTCGTTGAAGACGAAAAGAGAGCGAGACAGATAGCCCTTGCGAGGCAACAGAAACAGAGACTTGCTGATATGGCGAAGACGAGAAAGCTTACCCTCGATGAAATATATGCAAAGATAAAAGAGGGGGAGATTAGAGATCTCAACATTATCATCAAGGGTGATGTTCAAGGATCTGTTGAGGCAATAAAGGATGCCCTTGAAAGTATTACCCACCCACAGGTGAAGGTTAGAGTTATCCATTCTTCTGCTGGTGGTATCAATGAGTCAGACATTATGCTCGCCTCTGCCTCAAACGCAATTATCATAGGCTTTAATGTGAGGCCCGAGCCCAAAGCCTACCAGGCAGCAGAAAAGGAAGGCGTTGATATCAGGCTTTATAATGTAATTTATGATGCAATCGAAGATGTTAAAAAAGCACTTGAGGGTCTTCTTGAACCCACACTCAAAGAAAAGACCCTTGGAAGAGCAGAGGTCCGTCAATTGTTTCCAATATCAAGGATTGGAACGGTTGTGGGATGTTATGTGCTCGATGGCTCCATAAGCCGCTCAAGTGACGGTATAAGGGTTATTAGGGATAGCATTGTGATGTATGACGGGAAGATCGGTTCCCTTAAAAGATTCAAGGAAGATGTCAGAGAGGTACAAGCAGGATATGAATGCGGCATCCTGGTAGAAAATTTTAATGATTTAAAAGTTGGAGATATACTCGAAAACTACATTATTGAGAAAATAGCAACAAAACTCTAAATAAAGTTAAGAGTTGAAAGGTATGATTTATAAGTTAAAAAAAACAACAATCCACTTTCAACTCTTAACTTTCCACTTCTAACTTTGAAATATGCTTCCCTATAAACGTTCTCAGAGAGTTAGTGATCTTCTCAGAAAAGAGATAGCAGATATCATTATCTATAGACTGAGAGACCCTCGAGTCGGTTTTATAACAGTCACAGGGGTTGATGTCACAGATGATATTAAGATAGCAAGGATTTATGTAAGCATCTTGAGAGAGGAGGAGAGAAAGTCTACACTTGAGATATTAAATTCCGCAAAGAGCTTCATACGTTCTGAGTTATCGAAAAGGCTCAGGATGAAATTCATACCAAGCATCGAGTTCAGGCTCGATACGTCGATCGAGTATGGAAGTAGGATAGAAAAGCTCCTGAAAGAGATCGAGGAGAAAGGTGAAGGTTCCTCCTAAACTCCTCTCATTTTTAAAGGAAGAAGAAAAGTTTTTAATAGCAACCCATATAAGTCCTGAAGCTGATGCAATTGGTTCTTCCCTTGCCCTTTCAATGGCACTTGAATCTCTTGGAAAAGTAACAGTACTCTATCATAAAGATCCTGTACCTAAGTTCTGTCATTTTTTGCCTGGCCATGAAAAGTTTACAAATGTTTTCTCCCCCTTTATTACGTCAGACTTTGCGCTTATCCTTTTAGATTGTAACACTCTTAAAAGGGCAGGGATTGAGGGGCTGACTTTCAAGTATTCTGCTGTTATAGACCACCATGAGACAGAAGAAGACTTTGGAGATATAAAGTGGGTAGTACCAGAGGCAGCAGCAACCGGAATGTTGGTCTTTTATTTGATCAAAAAACTAGGGCTAAATATAACCGGAGACATGGCCATAAACCTTTATTCTGCCATTGCCATTGATACGGGAACATTCAGATATGGTAATACAACAGCTGAAGCTTTAAGAATTGCAGCAAAGCTTGTAGATGCAGGTGCAGGCCCGGCATATATCTCAAACAACCTGTATGAAACGTGGTCTCAAGAGAAATTTGCTCTGCTTATTATGGCCTTAAATACCCTCGAAGTAAAAGGTAATGTTGCAACAACCTTTGTTACAAAAGAGATGTATAGAAAAACCGGTGCAGCACCTGAAGATACGGAGAACTTTCCTGCCTTTGCCAGGATCATGAAGGATGTTGAAGTATCCGCTTTTTTTAGAGAGCTGGACGACAATTACTGGAAAATCAGTCTCCGTTCAAAGGGAGATATCAATGTCGCTCTTGTTGCATCTCGGTTCGATGGCGGTGGTCATAAAAACGCAGCAGGCTATCTGGTAAAATCTGATCTTGAATCAGCAAAGGAATCTTTATTGAAGCTCCTTTTCTCTGCCTGCCATCTCCATCATCATAAAGAGGAATAAAGCTTTCCTTTCAAGGGCATCTTAAATTTATACCGGAAAGAGCATCTGAAGGAAGTTTGATAAGCTCACTGAACATACAAGTGGGACTTTCAGGTAGGTGGCTAATGAGCTGCAGGCTTTGAGAGTAAATTCGAACTCTGATGGGGCTTCTTTTCGCCACTTTATTGCTGTCTCCAATCTCGGTGGTTGGTAGAATGTCTGTTGTAGTTCAACAACAGAAAAGTCCTGAAAATATTTCTGCTACGGGAGATCCGCAACAACCAATCTTTATATCCATGGTAAAATCATCATACTAGTAAATATGGACGTTGTCATAAACCTCAATAAACCAAAGGATATATCTTCGCAGCAGGCTGTAATAAAGGTAAAGAAGCTTTTTTCTGCGAGAAAGGCTGGACATACTGGAACACTTGACCCAATAGCCACGGGTGTACTCATCACTTGCTTGAATCAGGCAACAAAGATAACAAGATTCTTGTCAGACCTGGATAAGGAATACATGGTGAGATTGAAACTTGGTGAAAGAACAGATACCTGTGATCTAACCGGGAAGTTATTAGAAAAGAGAGATTACCTTTCATTAAAAGAAAGAGACATCCACAGAATCCTGATAAATTTTATCGGCCAGATAAAACAGATACCACCAATGTACTCAGCAATTAAAATAAAGGGGCAGCCTCTTTACAAGCTCGCAAGAATGGGTATGGAGATAAGAAGACCAGAAAGAATAATAAACATTTATGAAATAGACCTGATTGGTTTTAATCCACCGTATCTTGATCTGAAGGTATCATGTTCCAAGGGGACGTATATCAGAACATTATGCGATGATATTGGCAAGGCCCTCGATGTAGGTGCTCATATGATTTCCTTAGAGCGGACAAGGGTAGGCAACTTCAGAATTGAGGATTCAGCATCGATAGAAGAGCTGAAATGTGGGAAAGACGCCGTCTACTCTATAGATTCTGCGATTTCTCATTTGGGTGAGATAATACTCGATGAAGAATCTTATCATAAAGCAAAAAATGGTATGCCCGTGATTACGATCACAGCAACCCTGCCTATAAACTCGATAAAACAGTATGTAAGATTAAAAAGTCCTGAAAATAATTTATTTGCCATTGGCAGATTAGAACAGGATAAAATAACAGTGGAAAGATTGTTAAACTAATTTCTTAATGTTCACAGTAAACTTATGATATTAAAAATAAAAAATACTTGACAAAATGGCTTTTTTTTGGTATTCATTAGCTATGTTTCGTGCTGGGAAAGGCACAATCGGCCTAGACATAGGCTCGAGTTATATTAAAGTCGTACAGCTGAAGGATGTCAAAGGTGGTTATGAACTCGAATTATTTGACATGCTACCTCTTCCTCCAGAAATTATCGTCGACGGTTCAATAATAGATTCTTTCCGACTGATAGACTCCCTCAAGGAACTCATGAGAAAGGCTAAAATAAAGACAAAAAACGCCGTTATCGGTATAGCCGGCCACTCATCAGTAATAATAAAAAGGATTTCCTTGCCCGAGATGTCAGAAGAAGAACTCTCTGAATCCATAAAGTTCGAGGCAGAACAGTATGTGCCATTCAATATCGAAGATGTGAACCTCGATTTTCAGATACTCGGACCTAAAGATGAACCTGGCCAGATGGATGTTATTCTCGTGGCCGTGAAGAAAGACGTAA
>JBGQMP010000148.1:0-4763 GCA_041500685.1 Thermodesulfovibrionia bacterium
AATTTTGTAGACAATAAACATGCCGAACAGTATTGGGTGATATGGTATTTTAGCGGATTTTTTGCCGATAGTCAGATAGTGTATGTATAAAAGTCAGGAGGCAAAAACCTCGGAGGTCGATACGACCGAGTCCGTCTAAGGCGGAGAGCTGGAATACTATTTCCCCCTATATAAAATTTATGAATTAACTGGGCTGACTGTTACTTCTTCTTCTCCCACTCACCACTATCTTTCTGGATCCACCAGCCAGATTGAGACTTTTCCCGCCAGCTATTGGCAAATATTTTCTGGATCTGGGGTAAAACTTCTGGACCAAACTTGTTTGCCTTCATGATTTCTGTGTAAAGGGCTTTGCGTTCTTTATTTTCCTGTTCCACCAGCCTCGAAAGGTCAGCTTTTTCCTTCAGGTTTAAACCGGTTGAATCCCTTGTCTCTAACAAACCCATATTGCTTTCACCGATACTCCCTTTATCATAAAAAGGTTTTAACTGAGGGAACCTCTCTTTAATAGAATCTTTGAGAGCACGTATAGCAGGAGTAGAGACTTCGATATCTATCTGGGCATAGGCTTCTGCCGGTCCCCAACTGAGCCTCTTTAGTTCCTGATATAGTTTGTTGATTTTTTGTTGTCCTTCTGGTTTTGGCTCTTCTTTCTTCTCTGTTTTTCGCACATCCTCAACGATCGCATCCGCTGCTTTCTGTACTGCAGCTGCGGGGAAGTAAATATTTACCGTAACACATGAGGCTATGAAGAGAATCAATCCCGTAGTTAAAAATCTCATTTTCCTTTTCATGTCTTCCTCCCGTAATAGATATTCTTATTTGGTTCTCGAAATTCTTCTAATCCTCTCCTGCATATCTTTGAAGCTAATCACATTCTGGGGATTCTGATTTACTACATCGATACCTCTCAAGAAGGCACGCCTGACTAAATATTCCGTACCGCCTTCATGAATCTTTCCCCTGACCGAGAATTTATCATTTTCTAAAGTGCATCGCATGCCTATTCGGCTATAAGGATATTCTTTAAAAAAACTTTTTATCCCACTACTGAGGACTCCTGATATGCCCTCAGAGCCAGTACCCAGAATTGATATATTCTGCACAGCATCCACGCTAATCTTCTGTTTAACACCTTCAGTCTTAACTGACTCTATATCGAGGATGAAGCGGGAAGGCTGGCCATATTCTATTTCCAGATTTTTTATGGAGCCCTGTATAATTCCGGTCATCTTGCCTATCTTAATCTTTTCACTAACTTTTTCCAAGTTTATCCCTTTAAAAGAGAGGTTACCATTTATCTTTCGAGAGCGAGAAAAGAGACCCGTAGCAGAAAGGTTTGTTGCTTCAACCTCTCCTTCGAAAATCCCTGCAACTGCTTTCCCCTGAGCAAACAATATTCCATCTTGATAGCTGATTACGGGGAAATCAGCGTTCAGAATACCCGGAAGATCCACTTCAGCCAGATTTTGGATTAATGAAGCCAGATCCATTTTCTCTATCTCTAAGCCAAAATGAAATCGTCTCGAAGGAGAAAGGATTTCTTCTCCTCTAAACCCTGTAAGTTTGATCTTTCCTTTGAAGAGGGATATGTTTATATCCTCAGTGATGTACAAATTGTTTTGTGAGAGAATGAGGGGAACAGTTATGCCTTCTAATCTTTCTTTACCCTTTTCTAATATCCCAATCCTTAAAAAACCAGATTCTTTTACCCTTTCCTTCCTTGCAGTATCAGATAGAAAGGGATAAAAGAGATCGAAGGGCAACATTAAGTCTATTTTGTCTATAGAGAAAGATTTGTCCGGGACCTTCAGAGATGTATTCTGTATCTCAAGGATTCCTTCTAAAGAGAGCTTTCCCTCTTTTATAACTGTTCTCATATCCAGATGAGAATCTCCCTCAAGTTGAAGACTTTTGAGGGATGGAACATTCTGGCTCAGATAATCTTTAAAAAGGGATAGCATCTTATTGTGAGAGATCTTTTCGGCCTTCAGGGAAAGAACAGATTCATTACTTTGGATAAGACCAGAAAGAGAATAGTTGCCCGTTCCTAAGAAATCAAGAGAACTCTGAAATTCCAAGAGCCTGGGAGAGTTCAAAAAAAAACTGCCCTGCGAAAAAAATGTAACCTTCTCTCCTGATAAATCTTTATAGAATTTCCCCCAGAGGAATTTTCCTTCCCCAACCTTTAAAGAGAGTTCGAAGTTAATTTTTTTTTCTGATGGTGGGGAATGAATTTTGAGAATTACTTTTCCTGTTATTCCCTGACCTGCCCTGGTTCCATCTGATGAGCTAAACTCTCCCTCTCTAAAGTGGAAGATCATATCACCCTTCCAGGAAATCTCATGTCCTTCAAAATGGGTCTCCATACTCCCTTTTCCCTTGATAAACCACTTTTGATATTCAGTGGGGAAAAGGGGTTTGAAAAGGGAGAAAACCTCTGCCAAATTTATGGAGGAAGCCTCAAGAGAAGCCTTCCACGGGAAATCACCACGGAGAGTTCCACTGAAAGAGCCATTAAAGGTTCCTAAGTTTGATATCTTGCCTTCAATAATGCGGGAATTAATTGCATCTGATTTGAGATCGTAGAGAAAAGAAGTCTGAAATTTAAAATCCTTTAGGGTGGTATCCTTACCATCTCTTTTGTGTGTTAAGGAATCTAAAGCCAGTGAGGCCGAATCAATATCCACCTTTTCCTTATCTAAATTTATCGGAAATTTAAATACCAGGTTCTGAAAGGAAATAGAATGATAAGAACCTGAATCTAAATGAAATTCCACAAAACCCTTTCCGGAGGGTCTTGGGAAAAGGCTGATAAGATTTACAGAACCATTCACCCGTCCAGACCCTTCCACACCTCCTTTTTCACTTGAGAGGATACGGAGAAGACCCTGAAAATTTATGACTCCTCCCTTCTCAGGTGAAAAATCCTTGATCTGGAGATTAATCTCTTGTAGTCTGATTACCTGGGGAGAAGATCCAAAAGATAGCTCAAACACTCCTTTTTGAACAGTTAATAAATGGACAGGAGGAAGTTTCTTAAGGAAAGAGAGGTCCATCTTCTTTTTCTTTTCTAGCCGAAATAGAAGCCTCGGTTGTGTCAAGGTAATGCTTTCTATCTCTCCCTTCAAGGGCTTACTGATTTTCCCTTCAAAATCCACGTGAGGGCTGTGAAAAGACAAAACACCGTCTTTCATTCTCGTAATCGTCAGCCCGGATATTTCCCCTTGTAACCCGGAAGAAAAAGAAAGGCTTTGCACACTTATCTTATAGCCAAGCTTACTTTCTAAAACTGACCCTAGTCCATTGATGAAAGCGGGAGTTTGAATAAGGGAAAAAATCCCAATTAAAAAAGAAGTAAAGAAAAAAATGAGGAGCAAGAGAAGGAAGAGAAGTTTTTTTCTTCTTCTACCTTTTATCCCTTCTGTATCCTCGTTCTTCTCCATTGTATACAAGGATTATATCATAGAAAATTAACGCAAGGGCTTCCTCAAAGAGGCGTAGACAATGACAATGTAATCTAAAAGTAACTTTTGCTATAATGTTTCTGCATAATAATGAATTCCTGGATAAAAATTCTTTTGACAGATTTGTTTTATGACAGAATGAGGAGGTAATCGTATGGGAGAAAAGGTTATTATCTATGGTAAAGCTGGCTGACCTTTCACCGAAAAGGCCAGGTCGGCCTATGGAGACAGAGCTGAATATTTCGATGTTAAAACAGATAACACAAAATTAGAGGAGATGCTCAAGTACTCTGATGGTGTTCGAAGGGTTCCTGTTATTGTTGAGGGTGATAAGGTAACTGTTGGTTATGGAGGTTATTGAGGTATCTGATTGCCGATAGTTTATCGGAATCTGAGATTGTTACCTTACATAATAAAATGGATACACCACTTTCCTCTAAAAAGTTGAGTATTTGTCATGCTGAACTCGTTTCAGCATCTCATAAGCCCAAACATTATAAGACCCTGAAACAAGTTCAGGGTGACAATGCAGACAACAATTAAATGGATGTTAAATTAACCACAGGAAGAACCATTCAAATCTCAGAAAAGGAGAGCCTGCTGCAGGCCTTAAAAAGGCATGGCATTTACCTTGTTTCATCATGTGGTGGGAAGGGAATATGCGGGAAATGTCGTGTCAGAATTCTCGAAGGAAAGAGCAGCATTATCTCTATAGGCAAACTCGAACCACGTGATATAAAAGCGGGGATTACCCTTGCATGCCAGACCTTTCCAGAGGAGGATATCTTCATTGATATACCGAAAGAATCCAAGCTCATCGTAGGAGATAAGATAGCACTGTCAAAATCGAAAGACCTCCTTGAACTGCCGAAATCCTTAGGAGCTGAGATATCTCCTATTGTGCGGCGGATTACTCTGGAACTCCCTCCTCCTACAATCGAGGACAATATTAGTGACCTTGAAAGACTGAGAAGGTCTTTAGAGAAAAGAGAATTAATGGGTATGAGATTCAACCATGAGTTCGTCTCATCCCTTTCGAAGACACTCAGAGACGCCGGCTGGAAAATAAACCTCGGATATACTGTTGGCCATGATATCGTCTACATCTCACCTGCTGATGTAGAAAAAGGCAGATATGGACTTGCAGTGGATATAGGTACAACCACGGTTGTTGTATATCTGGTGAATCTCACCGACGGGCAACTCATGGATGTGGGCTCTACCTATAATTCCCAGATGAGGTATGGAGATGATGTTATCACGCGCATAATCTATGCTACAGAAAGCGGAGGACTC
>JBGQMP010000149.1:0-4749 GCA_041500685.1 Thermodesulfovibrionia bacterium
CGGCCCGCTTTTGTCAGGCGTGTCCGAAGACGATTACGGTGGCCATGCCTATTATCTTTCTGAGTACTCACGCTTCTTTTTCTTCGCTATCTTATCTGCTATCTGGTCTCGATATTGCCAATTGGCCCAATTACCTCTTTTCGACATACATATTTGTACCAGTAATGCTCAATAATTTCAATATATTTGAAATGCGACTTAGCAGGTGAAACCCTCAACCTAAAACAGGTTCAGCCCTTCGCTCCTTACTTCCTGAATTTCAAACTTCAAAAAATAGTAAAAGAGAGTAGATTAAAAGAGGAAATCTATAGTCGGGATATCCAAAAAATCTTCATGCAACCACTTCGTCGGGGACGATCTGTTCTTCTGTCAATTCAGCAGCATATTCAATACACGCAAGGATATCCTCCCGCTTAAGTGAAGGATACTCTTTAAGCAATTCTTCAACAGTATCGCCATTCGCCAGCATATGCAGAATTTGATAGACGGGAATTCGTGTTCCCTTTATGCATGCCTGTCCATGGCATCTTTTGGGGTCAACAGAAATGCGTTCAAGCATAACTCTCTTCGCCATCTTTTCAACCTCCTTTCATCGTTTTGTTTATTCTATATCAAAATACCCGCTTTTTCTATAAGTCGATTTGTGTCACTTTTCTTTGAAATCTTTTCTGGATAATCGATAGAAGCAACAGCAACCCTATTATCGGCAGTTTCTTCCCCTTATCAGGATCATCTGTTTCATCCGCAATCTTTGCAAGCAAATTCTCGATATCTTCATCACCCGGAAACTTTCTGAGACCTTCATTCAGGATACTCCTTGCCTCTTCGACCCAGCCCTTTTCAAAATATCCTTCACATAGGTTCGCATACATAAAAGGCACATCGGGAAATTCCCTTAGTCGGCAAGGGGCGGGAAAATCCACTCGACTTCTCTCCTTTTTTTCTGCCAGCAAAAGCCGGTTGGAATATTATTGCTATCTTTTCCGTAATCTTGAGTTCTTTTTTACAAAAACTCTATCTGATTCTTCATTTCTTCCGCTGACAGAACTTCAGCATATAAGGCTAATCTCTTAATACATTCACCAAACGCGCACATCAACATTCTCATCTGTGTATATTTTTAATCTTGCCAATCTTCTTCTCCAGAACAGACGGGTACAGCTTTTTCAATGCCTCCGTGCTTTTGATTGCATCTTTCCATTTCTTATCTATTTCATGCTTATTTGCATAATAGAATGAAAGTGCATCATGTACCTGAGATAGGGTAATATGAGGAAATGCAACTATTATATCTTCAGGTGACATACCCATGATTTCATATCTTATGGCAATGTCCAGCACACGAATACCTGTGCCGGCAATGACGGGGTCACCACCCCTTATTTTTCTGTCAAAGGCAATATAAGGATGTTTGGTCTGTTTTACTGATGTGCTCATATATAATCACCCCCCTATTTTTATTTTCCTGCAACCACTTTGTTCAATTGGCCTCCCTCATCGTGCTCACATTATACCATGTAGATTCTCTCTTTAGCCTTTCTGACGTATGCTCACCAGTTACTTCCTTTCTATCCTGCAAAGGCTGCCAGATGCACCATCTGATCTTTATTTTCATTCATATTTTATTTTATTGTTGGACATCCTCCAGCCAGTGTCCTATGTTCTAACCCACTTTATTCATAAAATGAGAAGAACTAACAGATGATAGAGTATTGGAGCGGATTCTTTTGCCGATAGTCAAATACAGTGTGGAAATAGAGAGGCAAAAGCCTCGGAGGTCGGAACGACCGAGAATGAGCGACAATGCTCTATCATCTGTGCAAACACAAAAATTTATGAATACTCAGGGCTAAAGAGAGGGTTCAAGTCTACGACTCGTAGAGTATTCCCTTGTCCCTCAGAATCTGTACCTGTTGTCGGATTTTAGGACGGACGAAAACTCCTCCTTTGGTTAACAGCCTCTGGCTTGTCTGTTCATCCGAAATTTAAACACGATGCACGATGCACTCTCATTGAGCAAAGGCTGCCAGGTGCACTATCTCATCTTTATTGACCAAGGCAAAACCATTCACTTGATTGCCCTCAAACCTGATGTCATCTCCCTCCCCAACAGACTTGAAGGAATTCTTCTTTGTGGCCCTCACCTGGTCGAGGAATCTCTTTACTTCTCCTGCAAGCACATACTTGTCTGGTGGGATAGAACCCTCATCCTTTCTATCTCGATCGAGGGCATCGAGAATATATCCCCTGAGAATTTTGTTGTAGACTTTTGGAAGTACTGACTTCATCCCAAAAATGTCAGAGCCAACAACCTTCTGGTCAATCAGCGCAATGAAGCCGACCTGTTCAGGGTGTAGCTTGAATGCCTTTTCATATTCTTCGATCTTCTTGTCATTTGATTTATAGATATCATTCATCGATTCTGTTTCAGAGCTGACAGAAAATCTCATAGATTTCTCTCTGATATCGTTCCATATCTCATTCTGATCTGAATGGTAAGAACGACATGCCATGAGATTCTCATGAACGGATTTCGACTTTTTGCTCCGTAGGCCAGCATAAAGATAGGATTTGCTCGGCTTGAAATCCTTACTCTTATACGACCACCGTCCGTGTTCGACACAGGATACGGGAACGACAACTTCTTTCCCCCTGCCTATGATGATGGTTGTATTTACTATCCTGTTCTGCTTTGCCCCTACTAATTCCTCTCCATCAAGGATCAGAACATCGGTATCAAGCCCATTGAGTACCTTTAACTCCGGGACCCTTCCTGCCTCGTTAATTTCAGTAACGATAAACTTCTTGGTATTTATCGCCTCATCAAGCAAGGTATACCAATCCACTCTGCTGTATTCAGAATATAAAGGAAACGCCGTCAGATTTCCGAAGCTGTCCGGCTCACCAAGCCTGAGAGAAAAAATAAAATCATCGACTTCTTTCAGAAGTCCTCTTTCGCCTTCCATAGGAAAATCCCCCCTTACATTGTTTTTCCTTATTTTACGGCCAGAACTCCCCCAGGCAGTGTCCTATGTTTTTCATAAAGGATCTAAGGGGTCAAGGATTGGAGGGTTAGAACAAAGAAACTGGATTCCGCATCACATGCGGAATGACGGAAATGTATCTGGTAAAGCTGGACGGTTTATCATAAAGGCTTTAAACTATGCTGAACCAAAATCAGTAAATCCTCACCATTTTCTTTAATTCATCTTTGATCAACTTCCTAAGGGCTTTGGGTCTTATCACTTCAACGCCTGAGCCATGTTTTAATATCTCCATCTTGATCTCGGCAAAGTCTGCAACAGGAAAGCTCAATTCAAGGGATCCATCCTTGTTGATCTTCACTTTCTGGTCCTTATGCCATACCTGGCCTATTATCCAACGTGCCTTCTCCGGAGAAAATCTGAGGCAAACTTCTTTTGTTGCAATGCCCTTGTAAATTCCGAATGCTGATTGAAGATGTTCTTGAATATTAAAGCTCTTGGGTACGGTAAATGTGTTCTCCAGAACTTTAAGATCACTTATCCTTCCAAAAACAAAATTCCTCAGCTCCTGCCTCATATGACAATATGCAATAAGATGCCATGTTCCCATATAGTTCAGGAGATGATAGGGATCGACAGTCCTAATGGTCTTATCATCCCTTGTTAGTGAACGATAGGAAAAGCTCAAGGATCTCTTTTTCAGACAACCCTCTAACACGGCCTTAAATACTTCCTCGGGAGCTGGCGAATAATCGATAAGCTGGAATGAGAGAGCATCATCGATAATGCTACCTTCTGCCACATGCTTCTTGAGGATTGTCGTAATTTTCTCAATGATGGCAGAGATCTCTCTTCCAATATACCCTTCACTTATATCTTTAAGGAATTTTCTTGCGATCAGGAGTGATGAAAGTTCTTCCGATGAAAGATAAACCATGGGAAGGGAAAATGTGTCATCTTCGTAATAGTATCCTTTCCTGGTTTTATCATACAAAAGAGGACAGTTCAGCCTGTCCCTCATAAATTCAATGTCTCTTTGTGCTGTCTTAAGTGATGTTTCGAATTGCCCGGAAAGAGAAGTTGCATTGGGATATTTGACTGACCTTACCCTGTGGTCAAACCAGATAAAACGTTCGTAAATGTTTTTGCTGCCCATAATTGATTCAATTTGTAATCTACTACCTTGTATAAATCATGTCAATAATAAGGGAGCCTTTGACTTTTTTATCTCTAGCATATTTCTCCTCTATATACTCAGAGAAAATACGTTTTTAAGGCCCGCCCATAGAATCACCTGGCAGGTCTCCCAAAAAGAATGTGTTAAAGACTTCTGGTATCAGCCTTATGAAAGCAATCACCTTACCATCCTTAACCCTGTAATAACCTTCAAGGAGATCATCTCTTCCATAAACAAAAAAACGATACAGAGGCCTCAATTCAAATCCAATGATATTTCCTTTTTCATCGAGAATCTTGCTTAATTGTGAGCGCCAGAAGGCATTGTGAAAACTGACAAACTTTTTTGCTTCACTCAGGGCATCTCCTGCTGTAACTCCTTTTTTCACCTTGTAATCAAATTCAGGTGCATAAGGTTCAAACTCATACTGGTCCCCTTCCTTATCCAGAATGACAATGGTTTCTAAATCATTAATGTGTCGTCCTCCATACAAGATAAGAGTAAAGGTCCCAGTTACTTCTTGATCATTCGCTTCTACAATCTTTAAGTATCTTGCAGCATCTGCTGAATAAACATAGACTAAAAGGA
>JBGQMP010000150.1:0-4714 GCA_041500685.1 Thermodesulfovibrionia bacterium
ATTCGTTGTTGGCTACGGACTTGACTATGATAACAAGTTCAGGAATCTTCCCTATATAGCAATTTTCAAGAAGTCTGTTAAAATGTAGAACTTGTATCCAGTTCAGGAATAAAGAGTCAGGGAATCCTCGTTATGTTTGAACTTATGGTAGAGACCACATTCTCAGCAGCCCATCAGTTGAAAGGGCATATGGGAAAGTGTGAACGTCTTCATGGACATAACTGGAAAGTTCAGGTTTATGTCGTCACAGAAAGGCTCAATGAAATAGATATAGCAATAGATTTCCATGAACTCAAGAGGCTTACCAATGAAGTTGTTTCCGCCCTTGACCACAGCAACCTGAATGAAATATTTCCCTTTACTGAAAAAAACCCATCCTCTGAGAACATCGCAAAATGGATCTACGACTCTCTGGGAAAAAAAATACATGATGAAAACATTCATCTCGCCGCTGTAACTGTCTGTGAATCCGAGACCTCTTCCGCAACGTACTATGAGACCTGAAAAGGGATTTGCTGAAGATGTTATACATCTTGCCCTCAGAAAAGGTGCAGATGAAGCAGAGGCCTACATAAAGTCTTCAAAAAATCTCTCCATCGAAATAAAGGGACAGAAGATAGACGCTCTAGAATCATCTCTCAGTTTCGGATATTCTCTGCGTGTTCTAAAAGATAGAAGACTTGGCTTTTCTTATTCAACAGACAGGGATGATATTGAATCTGTTGTGGACAATGCAGTAGAAGCTGCGAGATGGGTTGATAGAGATGAGCACCTGGAACTACCTGAAACATCTGATTCAGGCAGTGTAGAAATATTTGATCCCAAGATAAGTTCAATAGGTGAAGAAGAAGCTGTGAAAAAGGTATCCCTTCTCGAAAAGGCAGCGTACGAAGAGGATGAAAGGGTCAGAAACATTAGAAAGGCACGCGGGTCTTTTACAAAAACAGAAATCATCATAATGAATTCTGAGGGTGTCGATAAGCATTATTCCTCAACAACATGTACAGCGCAGATCATGGTCATGGCAGAAGATGAACGTGACAGCCAGATGGGCTGGTATTTTATGGGATCCAGGTTTCTGGATGAGATCTCATTCAAGGATGTTGGTCGTAATGCTGCAAAACGGTCCGTACAACTTCTCGGTTCACGAAGGATGAATTCCCAAAAGACACCTGTGATCCTCGATAACTCAGTGGCTGTCGAATTTATGGGAATATTTGCATCATCCTTCTCATCAGAGAACGTCCAGAAAGGAAAATCTCTCTTATCAGGGAAGTTGGGAAGAAAGGTCATCAGTGATAAGATAAGCATTATTGACAATGGGCTTCTGCCTGGCAAACTCGGCAGCAGACCTGTTGATGATGAAGGAGTACCTTCAAGAGAAAGGACCCTGATAAGAAGGGGTACCCTTCTGGGTTATCTCTATAATACCTACACAGCAAAGAAAGATGGTGTGTCATCTACAGGGAACGCCGTGAGGAGTGGTTTTTCTGGACTTCCCTCTGTTGGAATATCAAATCTCTATATCGAGCCTGTCTCTAAGACCGATGTTATCAGTCCTGGAGATATATTCAGAACTGTGGATAAATGCCTCTATGTTACCGAGGCGATGGGAGTACACACCGCCAACCCTATTACAGGTGAATTCTCCATAGGTGTCTCAGGCCTTTGGATCGAAAAGGGCGAAATATCGTTTCCTGTAAAGGAAGCAGTGATTTCAGGGAATCTACTTTCCTTTTTTGAAAATATTGAGGCAGTAGGAGACGATCTCAGGTTCTTTGGCAACGTAGGTGCCCCAAGCCTTCTCTTTGCCCCGACTGATATCAGTGCCTGACTTTTTCACAAAGGGCATGCAAGAGATGATTTTATACTTTGTATTATTGCGTTTATCATTGGATTGTGGAAAAATAACCTATGACAAAAATAAAAGAGATCATGTCATTTGAGGAAATCAAGAAAAGACTGGCTCCCATATTTAAAGATGAGGGGTTAAAGCTTGTCTTGCTTTTCGGATCTGCTATTTTAGGAAAAGTGCACAAGCAAAGCGATATTGACATTGCATTTCTCTTTAACAGACCTGTGGATATTCTATCCCTTACTAACAGGGTTATCAGGCTTCTGCACGCTGACAATATTGATATAGTTGACCTGAGTCGTGCAAGTCCACTCCTGAAGTTCTCTGTCGTAAAGAATGGCAAGCTTCTTTATGAGAGACTGCCGGGTATGTTCAATGAGTTTTACTCCCTCGCATTCAGAATGTATGTTGATACAAAAAAACTGCGTGATGCACAGGAAATAGCAATTAAGCATTTTCTTAAAGCAAGGGGGCAGTTGTGAGTCCAGTAGAAAAAGAAGTTATCAGAAGGAAGCTTGCTGTCATAGTAGAAAATCTGGGGGCTCTTGAACCAATAAAAGAGATGACCAAAGAGGAATATATCAAAGATGTATTTAAAAGAAAAGCAACAGAAAGGCTTTTACAGGAATTAATTGAAGCAGCCATTGATATAAACACTCATATCATTGTCCAGACAGCAGATACGGCTCCCAGTGATTATTATGAAAGTTTTATAAAGGCAGGGGAACTCAAAATAATCTCACCAGATATTGCAGAGAAACTTGCCCCGTCAGCAGGCCTTAGAAACAGACTTGTACATGCATACGATTTACTCAAACATCCAATAGTTCTTGATGCCGTTAGAATTGTTGAAAAGCTATATCCTGAGTATGTAAAAGAGATCGAGAATTATATTTCAGGTAGAATTTAAAATACTGGAGGATCCACAATGGATTACTTTTTAACGGAAGACCAGATGATGATTAAAAATTTGACCAGGCAGATTGCTGAGGAAAAAGTCATTCCTGTTAGAGAAGAACTTGATGAAAAGGAAGAGTTTCCATGGGAGATCATGAATGTCCTTGCCCAGTCTGACCTCTTCGGTCTCTTTATACCAGAAGAGTATGGGGGACTCGGAAAGGGATGTCTTGAGTTGTGTATAGCTGTTGAGGAACTGTCAAGGGCATGCCTTGGTGTTTCAACAACATATGCAGCAGATGCTCTCGGTACATACCCAATTCTTCTTTTCGGTTCTGAAGAACAGAAGAAAAAATACCTTCCTGATATTGCAGCAGGGAAGAGGCTCGTTGCCTTTGCCCTCACCGAGGCGAATGCAGGAAGTGATGCTGCAGGGATACAGACAACAGCAAGACTTGAGGGTAATGAATATCTATTAAATGGAACAAAGCAGTGGATTACTAATGGGGGAGAAGCTGAGATTTACACTGTTATAGCAATGACAGACAAAGCAAAAGGGGCAAGAGGTGCTTCTGCATTTATTCTCGAAAAAGGTACTTCTGGTTTTCATTTCGGTAAAAAAGAGAAAAAGATGGGTATACGGGCATCTTCTACAAGGGAACTCATTTTCGACAATTGCAGGATCCCTAAGGAGAATATCCTGGGTAAGGAGGGATTGGGGTTCATTATAGCCATGAGGACCCTCGATAACTCGAGAACGGGTGTTGGTGCACAAGGTCTCGGAGTAGCCCAGGGCGCATTTGAAGAGGCTGTCCAATTTGCCAGGCAGCGTATCCAGTTCGGGCATCCTATCATCAGTTTTCAGGCAGTCCAGCACATGCTTGCTGACATGGCCATAGAGATAGAGGCTGCGAGGGCCCTTGTATACTTCATGGCAAGGTATATAGACAGTGGAGCGAAGGACATCACAAAGGGATCTGCTATAGCAAAGGTCTTTGCAACAGATATGGCCATGCGCGTCACTACAAATGCAGTCCAGGTTCTGGGTGGCTCAGGTTACATGAGGGAGTACCCAGTTGAGAAGATGATGCGTGACGCAAAGATCCTCCAGATTTATGAAGGCACAAATCAGATACAGAGGAATGTAATAGCCCAGGCTCTGATAAAAGATGCAGCGAAAAAGTAGATAATTTCAATCAAGTACAATCATTAACTCTATCTCTCTCAGGAATCCCTGATTAGCTTCAATACTTCTTCGTCACTCAGGTCATGCCAGTTTCTGTATGCCTCAGCAACAGCATAAGGGAAGCCTTCTCTAATGTTGAGACAGTAGAGGACATCCACAAGAGGAGAAATCTTTTTGACGGTTCTCTGAGAGCCTGTTGGGACGGCTATAACTATCTTGGAAGGGTTCCGTTTCTTTACATATTCGATTGCGGCAATCATTGTGTATCCTGAGGCAAGGCCATCATCTACGAGTATTGCTGTTTTCTTTTCTAAGGAAGGAAACTCCCTCCCTTTTCTGAATAATTCATTTCGTTTCCTGAGTGTCTCTTTTGTCTTTTCAATCTGGGAGTTAATTACTTCCTCCGGAAGGCCAAGATGGCTGAGAAGTTCATCGCTAAATATTACATATCCATCGAGATTTACTGCCCCAAAACCTGCCTCGGTATTCCAGGGTATCTTGATCTTTCGAACTACCAAAAGATCAAGAGGAAGTGATAGGGCATCCTTTATCCCTTTCCCAACAGAAACACCACCTGCAGGTATTGCAAGCACGACGGAATTAGAACCCCTGTAATCTGAAAGAAATTCGGAAAGCCTCTTGCCTGCATCTTCCCTGTTCTCAAAGATGAATACTTTATTTCGGAGGTTTGTATCCTCTATTATTTTGCTCATTTTATAATTTCAAAAAAAGTTTCTTATAACAAATCCCCCTTAATTCCCCTTTACTAAAGGGGA
>JBGQMP010000151.1:0-4702 GCA_041500685.1 Thermodesulfovibrionia bacterium
CCCCTCGGGAATGTGATAGTCATTATGCCACCACTAAGCATAAGCCATGAAAACCTTGAAAGACTGCTTGAGGTTATAAAGTCTGCCATAATTGCTGTAACAGAGAAGAGTTAACAGAAATATCCAGCGTGAGTAAGAAATTCCTTATACTGCTATTCACCCTTTTTGCATTATCACTAATCCTCTACCTTCTCTGGCCTTCTGATGAAAGCAGGATAAGGAAACTTTTTAAGGAGGGTTCTAAGGCGATAGAGAAAGAAGACCTTGATGCTGTGATGTCAAAAGTGTCGTTTAATTATCGTGATGAATACGGCATGACCTACCTTTATGTTAAAGAATCAATGAAATCTGTTTTTCGGCAGATGAGTGACATCAGGATTGAATATGAAAACCTGAAGATAAAGGTTAATGATAAGAATGCCACAGCAGATATGGATGTGAGGGTTTTAGCAACTATTGGAAATAATACAGGTTACATCTTGGGTGATTTAGCAAAGCCGGCTCATCTGAGGTTTACACTCGAAAAGGAAAGGGCAAAATGGCTTGTGACAAAGACAGAAGGGTTACCTTTCGAAAATCTTCTTTATACCCTCTCCGATGCCTTTAACGCCTTTTCCTACCTCCTTTGCACCCTCAGCACCAAACATAACTATAGATTCCCCTATTCTATTTATGGAGAGGCCGAGTTTCTCAGCTATAGCAATGGAAACCTTTTCCATGAAACTTTCTCTTAAATTGAATTTTGGATTATCGAGGTCGCCCTCTAATATGAAATGAACGACGATCTCATTATTGTTGTTCTTAAGGAAGCTTACAACTGCAGAGAGAGGGATGTTAAGAAATTTATTGCCAATGCCAGACCCTTTCTCGAAATCGAGGTCTCTCAATACTGCCTTGCCCGGAGCGTTGATCTTTTTCGCTTTGACCTTGATATCCATATCCATGTCCAAAGTTCCTTTTGTGACATTAACATCACCCTTTTTCTGAAAATAAGGTTTGAATCCAGTTATATCAAGTTTTTTTATTTCGATCTTGCAGTCCATATCCCTTGTCTTTGGTTTTATCTTTCCCTTGTTGGTAAAGATACCTGTACTCTGGTTTCCGGGGATACTGGCAGAGAGGGTATAGGTTGAAAAATTGTCTCCTAAAGGAAATGTAATCTCTTTAGACTCAAGCTCTATATTCCTCAATCTTGTCAAGACCGGAGTACTCGAGACCTTTCTATCGAGGTAATCAAGAGAACCATTCGTTACCTCTATCTTTTTAAAAGAGACAGGGGGGATTGGCTTCTCTTCCTCTTTCCTTGGGCCTTTCCTTAAAAAGGGATTTGCAAGTTCGCCTTTAGGATCTTTTTCAATAAAGATATAGGGATTATTAAGGGAAAGATTCGAGATGATGTATTTTTTTTTGAGAAGGCCTATAAAATCGGCTTCAAGAATGAGACTGTCTGTTTTGAACACCTCTTTGCCAGCAGGATTCCTGAAGCTAATATCCAGGGCTTCGACTCTCCCCCAATGGAGGTCAATTCTTTTGACTGAGAAGTCTTTACCGAGGAGGGATTCAAGTTCATATTTGATAATCCTGTTTGCATTTTTAATGAGGAGGGCAATTGCAATGCTCAGGACTAAGACAGTCGCCCCGATTGCTATTAAAGCTATCCTGGGTCCTTTCTTCATTCCAAAAAAGAATACCACAGGTAGGTCACCTTTTGCATTCTAACTTTACCTGGGAAGCATCTCTTTTCCGTGATGAAAATTAACAATATTTATAAGCTTGAGTATAAAGGCAGGATATAGTATCTCCGCTCATTCTCGGTCTATTGCCATCCGAGGGTCGCTTCGACAAACCGCTCAGATACTATATCCTGCCATCACGATTTGGGTGCTGCTTACCTACACTTGGAAAGTAATGATTTTTTTAAAAGAGGGACGTATAATATTTTAAAAGCCGAAGTGGCGGAACTGGCAGACGCGCTAGGTTCAGGGTCTAGTGGTCGAAAGGCCGTGCGGGTTCAACTCCCGCCTTCGGCACCATATGGTGAAGAAAATAAATTTAAAGGGAGGTTTTTTGTATACTTAAAGCAACCAGAAGATATTAAGAGGGAGATAGGAGGTGAAATATGTTTGGGTTAGGAATGCAGGAACTGCTTGTAATACTGGTAATAGTTGTTATTCTGTTTGGTGGTTCAAGGTTACCCGAGATTGGTAAGGGTATAGGAAAGGCAATCGGAAATTTTAAAAAGGGTATGTCTGAACCTGACGAAATAGATGTAACACCAAAGAAAGGCGAGCCTGAGAAAGAGGGAAAAGAAAAAGAAAAGGAAAAAGAAGGCGAATAGGAGTGGTTGTGGAAAGGAGTAAGCGTGTTTTTACGAGCTATCAAATCAGTCTTGCTATTGTTATATGCATTGCTCTTGGCGAGTCTACTTGGATGCTCTAATAAAAGTCTTGATTTAGAAAAATGGCATGTGCAAAAAGAAGGGCCGGTTTTAGTAATCGAGTCTGGCTATAAGTTTTTACAACTAACGAAAGACGTTGGGAATAATAAGCTTTATGACGATATTGAATGGGGATGGAAAATCACTGTAGAAAACAGCAGCAAACATGATATCTATGCACGCGGTGGTTATGCTCTCCTTGATAAAGATGGATTTATTTTGACAAGAACTAATGAAGATTTAAAAAATAAACAAGGTGTATTAATAAAGGCAGGAACTAAAGAAACTATTCAAGGAACTGCACATTGGCTTGTGTACAGTAAGTCAGACCCTTACACTGCAAAAAGAGTTGCTAAAGGAAATTATGAGTTATTTCTTCAATATCCGAGTATAGATATAGAAACACAATCGCCTGTACCTCCCGAAACTGTCAACAAAGCTGACTAAAAGTTTTGTAAAATCAGAACTCGACCTGTCAGACAGTGATGTATACATAATTTAAACAGTATTAAGACAATAATTTCTTACGCCTGTTAATTATCTTAAATACTTCAAACCAAAATATACTGATAACTCCAGCAGCTAAACTGATAACCAAGTTGAGGTCAAACTGATTGCCTATGGGGGTTCTTTGTTGATAATTCATGATATTTGCAAAAAATATGCGAGGCTTAGGTTCACTCTTCTGAATAAATTAAAATTAATTACTATATGAAAGCAAGTATAATAGGTTCCAGTATTTTTAGTTCTTAAAAGACGGGAATCCCTAAAAGTGGCTCTGAAAATCGTTTTTCTGAAGTGATCTCAAGAGAGTAATGGAGTATTTAAGAATTACACTGATTTGAAATTTAGAGATATTCCTGCAATGGATTGAAGGATTCTTTCGTTATGAACAATAGGACATGGATTAAGTTATCTTTCTTGCTTGCGTTTTTTATACTGCTTTTAGTCCTGTATGAGAGCGGGGCATTTCATTTCTTTATGGACAGGAACAGACTTTTAACTTTTCTCGACTCCTTAGGTCCTTTCTCATTCATTGGGTTTGTTTTCCTTCAGGTAGTACAGGTTGTGGCCGCACCTATTCCAGGTGAGGTCACCGGTTTCCTTGGAGGGTATATCTACGGGACTCCTATAGGGATTGTTCTTTCAACCATTGGATTAACACTGGGTTCCTTATGTGCCTTTACCCTTTCAAGGATCCTCGGCAGGCCTCTCGTTGAAAAAATTGTTAAAAAAGAGACCATTGAACGATTTGATTATGTATTAAAACCAAAGAAACGAAGTACAGCTTTTCTTGTATTCCTGCTATTTCTTATACCTGGTTTTCCAAAGGATTATCTATGTTACATTCTGGGTCTAGGACATATGAGCATCAAAGAATTTCTGATCATAAGCACTGCTGGCAGGTTCTCGGGAACAGTTTTGCTTACCCTTGGAGGCACCTATATCCGTAAACAACAATATTATCATTTCTTTGTGCTTGTAGGAGTTGCAGTGGTTATCTTATTATTTTCAATTGTCTACAGGGACAAGATTGAGAGGTTATTTCATAAATGGTTTCATCGTTGATAACTACCACTTTATTGAACAGCCCCTAAACCACAGCCATCTCCTAAATGCTCAAATCGAACATTTTTTGCTTGACAGGATATATTTTTGTAGGTATTTTTTAAAATAAATAGAATTCCTAAAAATGAGATTCTTCGCGGAGTTTACCCTGAGCGTGAACTGCGAAATTCTTCGGTCGCTTCGCTCCCTCAGAATGACAGGAAGCGAAGGAATGACATGGGGCGAAGAAATGACAAACGCACAGACTGTCATGCTGAACAAAGCGAAGCATCTCTTGTTTTGGACTCTATTGATATGGGGACTAATGAAAAAACTTACACATCTTGATAAAGAGGGTAGGGCAAAGATGGTTGATGTTAGTGCAAAACAACTGACTCAAAGAGAGGCTGTTGCGATGGGAGCTGTGTATATGAAACCTGAGACGCTTGCGCTCATCAAAGATAAAAAGATTCCGAAAGGCGATGTACTTTCCGTTGCAAGAATCGCAGGCATAATGGCTGCAAAGAAGACGAGTGAGCTTGTCCCGCTGTGTCACCCCTTGAATATTGCTTCAGTGGGTATAGATCTCAACCTTAACAGCAAAGAACAAAAAATAGAAATAGAGGCCCGTGTAAAAGTTGTTGGACAGACAGGGGTAGAGATGGAGGCCCTGACAGCAGTTACTGCGGTTGCGTTAACTATTTATGATATGTGTAA
>JBGQMP010000152.1:0-4701 GCA_041500685.1 Thermodesulfovibrionia bacterium
ACTTAAAAATAACTTAAGATAAATCTGGCATTTTCACTTCTTTGATTTCATTTTTATACCTACTACCCAAAAGGATACCGGTATTATTTAAGGTTTGGGCTTTAGCCCAGATTATTCATACACCAGGTTATATTTTCAGAAGGAGACTGCATTTTCGCTCTCCGCCTGAGGCGGACTCGGTCATTTCGACCTCCTAGGAATTTTCCTGAAAAAAATTCTTTTTTCAGGAAAATAAAACAGCCCAAATACAATCTCCTTCTGGAAGCACCGTGAGATAATTTATGAATAATATGGGTTAGACCTTTTCCTCTTCATTGATCTTAGGAAGTGAGAACCTTAAGTTGACATTCCATACCATAATATATATAAAATTAAATACTTACGAATAATCACGAAAACAGGAGGTAAGGAGTAATGTTTTCAAGAGGAAAAGGATTATACAAGATTTTCATTTTTATCTCTTTAGGGCTCTTATTGATGTCTGTCTCTCCAGACTTCAGGGTATGTTCATTTGCCTATGCAGAGCCCAAAATCTCTCAGCAATCAATGGATATTCTTTCAAAAACAGGTCAGGCTATTGCTGAGATCGTGGATGAAGTAAAACCGGCTATCGTCAATATATCGTCGACAAAGACTATCAAGACTCAGAAAAGATCGGAACCGCTTTTTCAAGACCCTTTCTTCAGGAGGTTCTTCGGAGATGAATTTCCCTTCGGGTCACCGAAGGAACGTAAAACAATAAATCTCGGTTCTGGTGTTATTGTCGACCCTAACGGCTATATTCTTACGAGCAGTCATGTCATTCAGGGTGCCGACGAGATAAAAGTAACGCTCATGGACAAGAGGGAGTTCAAGGGTGAAATCGTTGGTATTGATCCCATGACCGACATAGCAGTTATCAAAATCAATGCAGATCATCTTTCAACAATAAAATGGGGTGACTCTGACAAATTAAGGGTTGGCGAGACCGTTCTTGCCATTGGAAGCCCCTATGGATTAACAGGGACGGTAACGATGGGGATTGTCAGCGCTGTTGGGAGAGCTGACGTTGGCATTGCTGATTACGAGGACTTCATCCAGACTGATGCAGCGATAAATCCAGGTAACTCTGGTGGAGCATTGGTAAACGTGAGAGGAGAGCTTATTGGCATCAACACGGCAATTTTCAGTACGAGTGGCGGCTATCAGGGTATTGGCTTTGCAGTACCCAGTAACATGGCAAAGGCTGTGATGGACAGCCTTATAAAGAAAGGCAAGGTTATAAGAGGATGGCTTGGCGTGACAGTTCAGCCCCTTACTCCAGAGCTTGCGAAACAGTTCAACTTAAAAGAAGAGAAAGGCGCTCTCGTTGGTGACATTATTGAAGGGGGCCCTGCTGAAAAGGCTGGTGTTCTCCGGGGCGATGTAATCATAGAGTACGAGGGCAAGAAGATTGATGAGCCGTATCAGCTCAGAAATATGGTTGCGAATACCGAGCCCGGGAAAGAAGTAGAAATGAAAATTATTCGAGAGAACAAAACAGAGAGAAAGAGAGTTACGATAGGAGAGTTACCAGCAGAAATGCTGAAGTCTTCGAAAGGTGAATATAATAACCTCCTTAGGGGAGTGACGGTACAGGACCTTACCCCGGAACTCATAAACAGGCTCAATCTTCCAAAGAAACTCAAGGGTGTGGTTGTATCAAACGTCAGTGAAGATAGCCCTGCTGCCATGGTTCTCATGCAAGGAGATGTCATACAGGAAATTAACAGGCAGAAGATAGCCAGCCTCAAAGATTATGAAAATATAGTATCCAAGGTAAAACCCGAAGAGGACCTACTGATCCTTGTGTCCCGGAGTGGTTCGTCTATTTACATCACGCTTTCAGGTAAATAAAAAGTCTTTAATGAAACAGGCTGTCCGACAATTCAAAAGTCTGTGCCTTGTCATTCTGAATTCATTTCAGAATCTTGTCTTCTCAACGACTTTTATTAATTAATAATAGATACTGAAACGAGTTCAGGATGACACTTGCCGGACAGTCTGGATTTAGTGTTCAGTTATTTGGTAACTGGAATTCTTATCCGCTTCATGACCGCTATAAGAGGTATACCGAGCTTCTTTGCGATTCTTTTGCAATCCTCATATTCAGGTGTTACCTTCAGAATTTCATCTCCAAGCCTCGAAAGTTTTACTCTCACCTTCCCGAATTCTGTATCTACTAGTTTAATCTCACGCTGGAGGATTCTCCTCTTAACATCATAAAACCTGAGTCCTATAGTCGTCGTCTCTTTCATGATAATCTTGATAAGCTCTTCACTACCTGTTTCTTTACAGAGCACCGTCAGTTTTATTCCGGGTCTTCCTTTCTTCATCAAAATCTGCGTGAGAAAAACATCGAGACTACCTGCCTTGAAGAGCTTTTCCATCACATATTCATAAATCTGCGGATTCATATCATCAATATTAGCCTCGATGACTGTCACCTTTTCATCAAATGATCCTTTTTGCGGGGTTAGGAAACCTTGCCTATCTGTAACCCTCCCAAGCCCCCCTTTTTCAAATCCCTGCCCGACGGACGGCAGGCGGGCCCCTTTACCCCCCTTTTCTAAAGGGGGGATGGGGGGATTAGGTTTTCTAAAGGGGGGTAGGGAATCACCAACAAATAATCTCAATACATTCGGTCTGTCTTTAAAATTCTGGCTACCAGCGCCAAACCCTATTGTTTCTATATTCATGAGAGGAAGGCCTCCAAATTCTGATGAAAGTTGCTTCACTAATACAGCACCTGTTGGGGTGGTAAGCTCGCAATCAATATCTGTTGAATACACAGGGACTCCTTTGAGAATTTCTGCTGAAGCTGGTGCGGGAACAGGTAAAATTCCATGCCCTGTCTTAATAGAACCGCTTCCGAGATTCAAGGGTGACGAATAAACCTTTTCCACTTCGAGTAGGTCAAGACCAATTATGGTACCGAATACATCAATTAGACAATCAACAGCACCCAATTCATGAAAATGAACACTATCAAAGGTCTCGCCATGAACCTTTGCCTCTGCTTTAAAAAGTCTCTCAAAAATCTTAAGCCCTTTTTCTTTTATCTCATTAGAAAGTGAAGAATTGTGAATTATTCTTTTTACGTCTTTCCATCTCCTTGCTCCTTGCTCCTTGCTCCTTGCTTTTTGTATAACATCTACTTTCGTTGCTGCGACGCCGGCCCTTTTTACCTTTTTAGCATGTATCTCATATCCCCTTACAGGAATTTTCTTGAGCTCCCTAACTAGTTTTTTAAATGGAAATCCAGCATCCACAAGGGCACCGAGGCACATATCTCCGCTGATCCCTGAGAAACAATCAAAATAGGCTATCTTCAATGCAGTTCCTCCTCTCGTGTGCAGTATTTTACCATTTATATAGTGACGTTCACCCTTGTCCAAAATAAGTGCTTGAAACCTAGATTTTATTGACTCCTAAAAATGAGATTCTCTTACCACCGCATTTGATAAACTTCTTTAGAAGAAGGTTACAAAAGGGTACAAAGGAAACAAATAGGAACAGGAAAGGGGGTATATGAAAATCCTCAGGTATTGCATAATGTGTCTAATAGTCATACTGGCCTATGGCACATTATTTGCTTTTGCTAATTCAAAAAGAACTTATGTAATGCGTCATAAGTCCCTTTACATTGTTTGTCATTCCGGGCTTGACCCGGAATCCAGTCTTCTTGCTTTTCTGGATTCCTGCTTTTTCGCCTCGGCGGATCAGACGAGTCTGACGCAGGAATGACAGATTTTGATGCCACAATATATGTAAAGAAGCGTTGGACGCACTACACTCGCAAAAGTAGATGGTATTATCATCAGCAGTGAAACAGATTTTAAGAACAGGGTTATGATTCTTCCAGAACGCAGTTGCAAAGGTATCGATAAGGAGAAATTCCTCAACAAATTGATTGATGAGGAACTTATCCTCCGTGAGGCACAACAGCTGAACCTTCATGAAAAAGAAGATTACAAGAACAGGGTAGAGGCTTTTAAGAGGGAACTCCTTGTGGACCTCTATTTCCAGCAGTATTTGAAGGAAAGAAATACAGAGGAAAATCAAAAGAAGTACTACGAAGAAAAAAAAGAGAAATATACGAGCCCTGAGATGGTGAGAATCTCCATTATCCTTGTAAAAAAAGAGGACGAGGCAAGGGAGATTCTGAAGAAGGTTCAAGAAGGCGAAGACTTTGCCAAGCTGGCCGAGAAGTATTCAAAGGACTCTTCCGCAAAGAAAGGTGGAGATGTTGGTTTCCGTGCCAAAAAGGCCCTCAGGAAGGAATTTGTAGATGCCGCATTCTCGATGAAGACTATGGCGATAAGCAATCCTATCAAAACAGGTGATGGATACTTCATTATCAAAGTGACAGATCACCAGAAAGAAAGGATTGCGACATTTGAAGAAGTGGAACCCAAAATAGCCAGTGAGTACATGAATAAGATTCTTGCAGAGAGAATCTCAGAGCTCAGGAATGCCGTAAATATTCGAATAGATTCGTCCGAATTAAAAAACCTTAAAATTGAGTAAAGGCTGTTCAAGAAAATGGGGTTTTACAATATCGTTACGAGACGATAGACCTCACATATCAAAGTGAAGCATCTCTTATTCTGGAAATTTATGAGTAAAATTACATTCATCCAGTAGTGTAGTGTATCTATCTCATCTTTACAATAACGCTAC
>JBGQMP010000153.1:0-4691 GCA_041500685.1 Thermodesulfovibrionia bacterium
ATGTGAATCCTTTACACTAGAAGCGTTTGGAAAGAAAATTTTATTCTCTCACATGCCCCAAAAAGATAATGGTTGGTTCGATCTAAATATACACGGACACTTCCACGACTTTGGAATGGAAAAGGTTAAAGAAAAAGAACCTCATCTATTCAATATCGTAAATGAAAAGCATAAATTAATAAGCCTCGAAGCATTGCACTATGAGCCCATTAAACTTCAAAGGATAGTTGAAGGGTGTCAACTGTCACCGGCACAAGGCCGGTGACTTGTTTCTAAATCCCTGACAGACTCAGGAGAATGACTCGAAACAATAGGCTCATTGACTGGAGCCCTACTTGGATGTCCTATAGAGTCCAAGTAATTATTACGAATGTTAAAAGATGCATTTAAGTCCGCATTCAAGGTGTGACCACAATGAACGCACTGAAACTGGGTCTGGTTCTTCCTGCCGGCCTTAATAATATACCGGCACTTAGAACATTTCTGAGACGTATATCGAGGATCAACGTACACAACCGAACAGGCATGAGCCGCGGCCTTGTATATAAGAAACTGCTCAAGCTGGAAAAAAGACCAGCTATGAAAAGTTCCTCTTTGCTCATGCCTTTGCCGGCAACGTTCTCGAATGTACTTCAAATCCTCAAGAACTATTACAGACCCAGCAGGAAGACCTTGGACTATTTTCTTAGAGATACAATGGTTCACGTCTCGACGAAAACGGTTCTCCTTCTTGGATATTTTTTGAAGGTGTCTTTTCGCGGAACGTGTCCCACACGACTGGAGCTCGGCTCTCACTCTCAAGTATCTCTTAGAAACAATCTTAACTCTTCCTCCACCAAAAAATTGTTTATCACTAGTTACAGCAATGCGTCTGATTCCTCGATCAATACCTACAACATGAGGATCAGACAGGGCCTCGTTATCTGGAATTGTTTTTTCAAAAATAAAAGTAAGGAGTATTTTTCCTTTACGATAAATTAGCTCGGCCGACTTACGGCGCCAATCTCGAAATTGATCAAAATAATCGTAGGTCTGAAACTTAATGCCCTTTACACGGCCACCTACGGTGAGGATAGAAACTTCGTTTTTATCAAACCACACATTATAGGAATTACAGTCTAATCTTATGGAACATAATTTAGATTTCGGGCAGGAAGTTTTTTTATTTTTCTTTAATCGGACTCGAACTGAAGCTAAAGATTCCGTTGCTTTCATTCGGGCTGTTGTACAAAGTGATGCTGGAAGAGTCTTTCTAAGTTCTGGGTACACAAGATGATGAAGACTGATTCCATTAAATTCTTTCTTACTCCAGCCGGTTTTACATGTATAATTATATGCTTGGGTGTAGGCCTTGAAAGTAGGTAAGAAGTCGTGATCGGAAATAAGTTTTACTGTTGCAGCTTTAATGAGTATCATACTTAGTATATAGATATCAATAGATTATTAAATTCCAATATTATTCAACATAACCCTAAACCAAGGTGTCTGCATGAGTGCGTTTGATAAGATTGCAAAGAAATCCGAAACCCCTTCAAGTAAAAAGACGAGCGTTGTGGCCGCAGTAGTTACCAAGACCATCGCCAAGGCCGTGGATGAGTTCGTCATTATCAATACCACGATCAAGTCAGCCGAGGCCGATAAGAAAGTCCTTGAGACTCAGATCATCGACTACCTCCGGCAACAGCAGGACAAGCTGGCGTATGCCGGCCAGTTCACCAAGTCCATGTCCGCGGCAGGGCTTGATGAGAAGTCCAGAGTGACCTTTGTAACCACGGACAGGTTCACAATTCCGCAGGATGATGCATCCTTAACCGAGATCAAACGGGTGACAGGAGCAGCCTACGAAGATATGTTTGAAACCAAACGTACGATCACTATGAAGGAAGTCCTGGAAAACGAAACTCTCCTGAACAAGATCGCCGCGGTATGCGCGAAAGCGGGTATGGTCCTGAGCGAGGTTTTTGAAGTAGGAGATAAAGTTGTAGCCAAGTCCGGCCTTGATGAGAAACAATATAACCTATCATCGGAGAAGCTCGACATCTTCCGGACATTGGTTAAACAGTATAAGCCGGCTTTGAAATAAAAATGGTAGGTGGGGAATGGTGGTAGGTGTGTGGGTAAGGGGCTTGTGGTGAGCCCCTTACTTTTTAAGGAGCCCTTATGAAATCACAGCATTGTCTTTTCATCTACGGCAAAACGTACAGGCTTCGTTCTATTAATTTGATTTTAAAAAGAATAGCCGGACTAAAGGCACAGAGAGAAAAATTTTATGATATCGTAATAGGTCCTTGGTGTAAAGAAGCCAGTGCTATAGGTACATTTTGGGGGCGCGAAAAAAACCAGAACAAAAGATTAGCCGGCCCGCAAATTGTTTTTGAATTTAGCGAGAGGGGATACTCTACTAACTCGGCTGAAACTGACATCACGCTCCAGGCTCTTATAGTAGATAATAACAAAATCCCTTTGATGATACATGATCCTAAATGGAAAAGCGTCGTCGAGATATTAGAAGAAAGATTGAAGGGCAAAGAAAAACAAATTCCGCAATGTCAGGACTTAGTAACCCGCCATCAAAAGTTTTCTATCAGGGACAATCATTGGAGTCGTGTCTACGGTATGTATCTTGAATTGCTGTACCATCTCATTCAGGAAAAACAACTCACCGAAAAGTCTGGTGGGTGTGAAAAATTAGTAGTCTTGAAAAATGAGGGTCTCGATTTTTATATTCTAATATCAAATTTTAAACCAAGACTCATCGATAACCCTATTACAATATCGGTATAGGAACCTATGAAAATTCCAAAATTTGAAAAGCGTTTTAAGCTGGCTCTTATAGATCCAATCGTTGAGCTTGCTAAAGAATTATTCCAGGAGGGGTTCACCGAGAGCGATGTTTTTGAGAATCTAAAACAGTATCCTTGTCTACCTGAGCCCTATGCCCTTCAGCTTAGAAACGCCATACGAGATTTAGAAATACAACGAAGGTATGAATGGTGCGACGAACAACAAAATTTTGAGGACAGGCTTAAAAGTACATAGGAGAAATTATGTCTCATCATGTGATAATCACAAAAGTATGGGCCGTAGATAAAGAAGAAGCCGAGGGCATTGTTGCAGGTGAGATGGAAGACTCCATTCAAGAAAGACTCTTTGACTATTTTGACCATGCTGATCCTATTGAAGAAAAGGATCTCCAATCTTATGGAGTCAAAACATTTAAAGAGTTTGATATAAAACAGTTTGAAGATAGACGGATACAAATTAGAGACCGCACAGCCCAGATTAAAGACGGCTTGAAAACGTTACTTGCACCCTACTTTCTAACCAAGGATGAAGCGGCTCTTTGCATCACCACCGAGGATGGCGAGTTTAAAAAGTGCGTTGAAAAAACTCTGAAAAGAAAACATGATGTTAAACCTCCCAATACTTTTGATGAAATGGCCGATGTCATTTCAAAAGTAGTCACGGCCATTGCTAAAAAGGATACCGGCTCTTCAATGCTGATGTTTTATATGGAGCAAATAAAAAAGCTTCAATACTGTATTGACGATCCTCAACCCTACAATACCCTTCAATGCACAGAAAATTATTATGCAGAAATACCTTGTGATAACAAAAGAGGATTGAAAGCATTCTATTTTGCATGTGACCGCCATTACTAAAGGAGCGTGAAGAAGTCGGATGGGGGAGCGGTCCTTCAATTCCTTGCCAGGAGGAAGTCAATGAGCACAAGAGCCAAGGCCCTGATAAGACGGGCAATAAAAATAATTAAAGAGGAAGACGGCGCCTCCGACATAGGTTGTTACCGCGACATTATTACTGAAGTCCTACATCTTGCCAATAAAAAATTCAGTACCGGGCCTTACAGTGGCCCTGACATGCTTCACCATCAACTATGCCAGTTAGGTTTTGAAACCTTTGAAGAGGAACTTGAAATCATTGAGGCAAATAAAGTCAATGCAATCCCAGACACTGACCTGCCTCTTCATACACTAAATGAATTTAAATACGACGCAAGCAAAATTCGATTCGAGGAACGCCTCAAGGAAGGTAAGCATGGCAAAGAAGCGGCACCCCTGCATAATCTGCGGAAGAAAAATCGGAAGGGAAACAAAATTCCCGAGCGGTAGTATCTATCTCTGCACCGACCAGGACTGTAGAGATGCGTTGGTCTTTAAAATAAATGGCAACGCCCTACCCATTGCCCAGTTTAATCTACAAGCCATCATCGACCATGAAGTTATAAGCGAGGAAATAGTTAATCACTTCGCTAACGATTTTAAAACGATTAGAGACCTCGCCACTGAAGTTGAAGAGCATATATGGAATGGAGAATCCTAGGTAAAATGTTTAATGAGGCCCTGGTCGAGGCCGGGCAGAGACTTGAAAAGAATTTCATCGCCGGCCTGAAGGATAAAGAACTCCCATTGCATACACTGAACGAGTTCAAATCTGAAGAGGCAAAGAAACTTTTTGAGTGTCGTTTAAAAGGCGGGTTAGAATCTTTTTGTCGAGCCCATTTGATAGAAATTTAGGAGTGTTTATGAGTGGAGATATATTGATCGAAGGTTTTTATGCAATCCTAGATGAAAAGCACTGCACGGTATTCTTTTCTGGACAACCTTCTGAACGGATGAAGCCTTATTGGACTAAGGGTCATTGGAAAATAGATAACCTTTGCGATAATATGG
>JBGQMP010000154.1:0-4675 GCA_041500685.1 Thermodesulfovibrionia bacterium
GAGACGCCTGAAGGTCCGAATATAGGGCTCATAACCTCTCTTGCAACATACGCAAGAGTAAATGATTTCGGCTTCATAGAGGTTCCTTACAGAAAGGTCGTGAATGGCAAAGTTACAAAAAATGTCGAATACCTTTCAGCGATCGATGGTGAAAAATATATCATTGCTGAGGCAACATCCTCCATGGACAAACACGGCAATCTTCTCGGAGAGACTATTTCTACGAGGGTTGGCGGGGACTTCAGGATGCTATCACCCCAGGAAGTTGAATACATGGATGTATCTCCAAAGCAGATTGTTGGCGTTTCTGCTTCCCTCATACCCTTCCTTGAAAATGACGACGCAAACAGGGCACTGATGGGTTCGAACATGCAAAGGCAGGCAGTCCCGCTTTTACAACCAGAAGCCCCAATAGTGGGTACAGGCATGGAAAATGTAGCAGCAAGGGATTCAGGCGCCCTTGTCCTTTCAAAGAGGGCTGGTGTTGTTGAGAGTGTCGATGCAGCAAGGGTTGTCGTCAGGGTTTCAGATGATGGAAGGAGTGTCGATATATATAACCTCATAAAGTTTCATAGGTCTAACCAGGCAACGTGCATTACCCAGAGACCAATAGTAAGGGTTGGTGATATTGTAGAACAAGACGATATCCTTGCTGAAGGTCCTTCTACCGAGCTTGGAGAACTTGCCCTTGGCAAGAATGTCCTTGTGGCTTTTATGCCTTGGGGTGGATACAATTTTGAAGATGCAATCCTCATCAGTGAAAGACTTGTAAAGGACGATGTTTTTACATCAGTGCATATTGAAGAGTTTGAAATTGAATCAAGAGAGACAAAGCTTGGGCCGGAAGAAATCACACGGGATATCCCGAATGTTGGGGAAGAAACACTCAAGGATCTCGACGAAAGCGGGATTATAAGGACAGGTGCAGAAGTAAAGCCAGGGGATATTCTTGTGGGTAAAGTTACACCAAAAGGAGAAATGCAGCTCACGCCAGAAGAGAAACTCCTGAGGGCAATATTCGGAGAAAAGGCAGAAGAAGTCAAGGAAAGCTGTCTTTATGTCCCCCCCGGAATAGAGGGGACCGTTGTTGATGTGAGGATATTTTCGAGGAAAGGGACAGAGAAGGATGAAAGGGCAAAAAGCATAGAAGAGGGGGATATACAGAGACTGCAGCGTGACTTTGAAGAGGAAGTGAGGATTATCAAGGAGGAGAAGTTCAGGAAGTTGAGGGAACTCCTTCTTGGGCAGAAGGTTGTCGAGGATATTAAAGACACAAAGACCAAAGAGGTTATATGCCCTGAGGGAGGGAAATTAAAGGGGGAACATCTCAATAGAATAAAAGACGAGCATCTGATGCGTATCAAGATAGAAAACAGTGCCATTCGTGAAAAGATGGAGTCCATCCATAATGAGACGAATCATTATATCCGCTATCTTGAGTCACGGTATGATGAAAGGATTGACAGAGTCAAGACTGGTGACGAACTCCCCCATGGAGTGAATAAGCTGGTAAAAGCATATGTTGCGATGAAACGGAAAATCCAGATGGGTGACAAAATGGCAGGCCGCCATGGCAACAAAGGAGTGGTTGCAATGGTACTTCCGGATGAAGACATGCCGTCTCTTCCGGATGGTACACCTGTTGATATCGTTCTCAACCCCCTCGGCGTCCCGTCGAGAATGAATGTAGGGCAGGTACTCGAAACGCATCTTGGCTGGGCTGCAAAGGCCTTGGGACTTTCCGTAGCAACTCCTGTGTTTGAGGGGGCAAAGGAGTCAGAAATAAAGGAACTTCTCGGAAAGGCAGGTCTACCGAAGTCAGGACAGATAATACTGTATGACGGAAAGACAGGTGAGCCTTTTGATAGACCCGTGACTATCGGATACATGTATATGATGAAACTCCATCACCTCGTTGATGACAAGATGCATGCCCGTTCAATTGGGCCTTACTCTCTTGTTACACAACAGCCTCTCGGAGGAAAAGCGCAATTTGGTGGACAGAGACTCGGAGAGATGGAAGTATGGGCGCTTGAGGCTTATGGGGCAGCCTATACGCTCCAGGAGTTTCTTACCGTTAAAAGCGATGATGTTACCGGCAGGGCACATATGTATGAAGCAATTGTGAAGGGAGATGCATTCCTTGAACCGGGGATCCCGGAATCTTTCCATGTATTAATAAAAGAACTCCAGAGTCTCGGACTTGATGTGGAGCTCCTGGAGAAAAAGGAGAAGGGAGAGTAGTTTGGCAGAGGATATTTATTCAATCTTTCAGAAACCAAGGAATCCGTTGGACTTTGAGACTATAAGGATTCGACTTGCATCACCAGAAAAGATAAGAGAATGGTCGTATGGTGAGGTTAAAAAACCTGAGACGATAAATTACCGTACCTTCAAACCCGAAAGGGATGGTCTTTTCTGTGCAAAGATCTTTGGACCTGTAAAGGACTGGGAGTGCATATGCGGTAAATACAGGCGTATGAAGCACAGGGGGGTAGTATGTGACAAGTGCGGAGTCGAGGTTGTTCAGTCAAAGGTGAGGCGTGAAAGATTGGGGCATATTGAACTCGCAAGCCCTGTAGCTCATATTTGGTTCCTCAAGGGTGTGCCGAGCAGGATAGGGACGTTGCTCGATATGACAATGCGACATCTTGAGAAGGTGCTCTATTTTGAAAACTATGTAGTAACAGACCCTGGAGACACACCACTCAAAGAAAAAGAACTCCTCAATGAGGATGCATGTAAAAAGAAGTCCTTGGAGTATGGTTCCCGATTCAAGGCAGGGATGGGGGCAGAGGCAATCAGGGAGCTCCTTCGGAAGGTTGATATCGAGGCCCAAGCTGTAGAGCTTAAGGTAAAGGTGAAGGAGGCATCATCCCTCGGGGTGAAGAAGAAAATCACAAAGAGGTTGAGGGTTGTAGAGGCCTTCAGGAAATCTGGCAATAAACCAGAATGGATGATTATGGATGTAATCCCTGTTTTACCTCCTGATCTGCGACCCCTTGTACCATTAGAGGGTGGACGTTTTGCAACTTCTGACCTGAATGATCTCTACAGAAGGGTTATCAATAGGAATAACAGGCTTAAGAGGCTAATGGAGCTGAAGGCACCGAGTGTAATCATCAAGAATGAAAAAAGGATGCTCCAGGAGGCTGTTGATGCACTCTTTGATAACGGGAGGAGAAGCAAGATCCTGAAGACTACGACAAAGAGACTCCTTAAGTCTCTGAGCGATATGATAAAAGGAAAGCAAGGGCGATTCAGGCAGAATCTCTTAGGAAAACGCGTAGATTATTCAGGCAGGTCTGTTATTGTTGTAGGCCCTGAGCTCAGGCTTCATCAGTGCGGTCTCCCAAAGAGGATGGCCCTTGAACTCTTTAAACCCTTTATTTTCCACAAGCTTGAAGAAAAGGGGTATGCTACAACAATAAAGGCAGCGAAGAAGCTTGTAGAGAAAGAGGAGCCTGAGGTCTGGGATGCCCTCGAAGAGGTGATAAGGGAACACCCAGTACTCCTCAACCGCGCACCAACTCTCCACAGGCTTGGTATCCAGGCATTTGACCCGGTTCTCGTCGAAGGGAAAGCTATAAAATTGCATCCCCTTGTTTGTACTGCCTTCAACGCAGATTTTGATGGAGACCAGATGGCTGTTCATGTCCCCCTTTCGATAGAGGCTCAGATAGAGGCGAGAGTTCTTATGATGTCTGTCAACAATATTCTTTCTCCAGCGAACGGAAAACCTATCGTCGTTCCAACGCAGGATATGGTCCTTGGGATTTATTTCCTCACGAAGGAGAGAAAAGGTGCTAAAGGGGAAGGAAGGATGTTTGCTGACCCCGAGGATGTCAGGGTTGCTTATGATGCCGGAATTCTGGATGAACATGCGAAGATTAAGGTAAGGATGAATGGAGAGCATGTTGAGACAACTACAGGGAGGATTCTCTTTAGTGAGATACTGCCGAAAGGAATTCCCTTCTCGATGATAAATAGGGATATCACGAAGAAAGAGATCGGTAAACTCATAGAATACGCATATAAAAGGACTGGCAAGAGGGAAACGGTTGTCCTTCTTGACAACCTGGAAAAGATCGGCTTCCAGTATGCTACAAAATCGGGCATATCCATCTGTATGGCTGATATGCACATACCATCAAAGAAAGCAGGACTTATACGGACAGCGGAACAGGAGGTTATCGAGGTCCAGAAACAATATGCCGATGGCCTTATAACTCATGGTGAACGCTATAACAAAGTAATAGATATATGGGCAAATGTGACTGAGAAGATTGCAGATGAGATGATGAAGGAACTCGGCGCTGAGGATGACAGATCCTTTTCTGAAGAAGAACTCAAAGAAAGGAGGTTTTTTAACAGCATCTTTATGATGGCCGATTCAGGTGCAAGAGGGAGCACTGCTCAGATAAGGCAGCTTGCAGGTATGAGGGGCTTGATGGCAAAACCCTCCGGTGAGATTATAGAAACACCGATAACAGCAAATTTCAGAGAGGGGTTAACCCCACTACAGTACTTCATTTCTACCCATGGTGCACGGAAGGGACTTGCTGATACAGCCCTGAAGACTGCAAACTCTGGTTATCTCACGAGGAGGCTTGTTGATGTTTCACAGGATATTATTGTTACCGAGGATGACTGTGGGACGACGGACGGTATTATC
>JBGQMP010000155.1:0-4606 GCA_041500685.1 Thermodesulfovibrionia bacterium
ATCTCAGATCAATGGTGGAAGAGGTAAGACAGGTTGGTGAAGATACAGTATATTTGATGGTTATAGATCAGGGAGATGTGAAGGTAAGACTTGGAGAACTTCTTCCAAGGGCGTTCCATACGCCTCTGGAGGAGTTAGAGGTAACGAGAGTAGCCCTTTATGGATGGAAGAGCGGATGGGTAAAACCCCTTGAACGGAGTTCACAGTGGACAGCGAAATCCTGATTAATGTGACGCGCGAAGAAACCAGAGTCGCCCTTCTCGAAGGGGGACTGGTTGTGGAGTTTTATGTTGAGAGGAAACATGATGCGAGTCTTGTGGGGAACATCTATAAGGGAAAGGTCTTGAAAATTCTTCCAGGCATGCAGTCAGCTTTTGTTGATATCGGACTTGAAAAGGCAGCTTTCCTCTATATTACTGACATCCGAGATGACATAGCCGATATAGAAGAGTATGTCCCCCTTATCGAAGAGAACGATAATCCTCTTGAACTGGTTTCACGAAAGGGAAGATCCGAACTCACTATAGAAGATCTTATGCAGGAAGGACAGGAAATCCTTGTTCAGGTATCAAAAGACCCTATCGGGAGCAAAGGAGCACGAATCACTTCATATGTGACGCTACCTGGGAGATATCTTGTACTTATGCCAAATGTTGAACATATAGGTATATCGAGAAGGATAACAGATGAGGAAGAGAGGGCAAGGCTCAGAGGTATTGTCGAAGGTATAAGACCAAAAGGGTACGGGCTTATCATCCGAACTGCAAGCGAGGGTTCTACAGAAGGAGACATTAAAAAAGACCTTGAGTTCCTCCTCCTCTTATGGGAAACGATTTCGAAGAAAAAAGATAAAGTTACCGCACCGTCTCTTATTTACAGTGACCTTGACCTTGTCTTCAGGAGTGTACGAGACCTCATGAGCCCTGATGTTAAAAGACTCGTTATAGACTATGAAGAGGAATACGAAAAGCTTAAGGATTTTGTCAGAACCAACTTTGAAAAGCTTTTGGGGAAGATAGAGCTTTATGAAGGCGCAGAGCCCATATTCGATGCCTTTGGAATAGAACTCGACATATCGAGAGCCCTCGGAACAAAGGTGTGGTTGAAATCTGGTGGCTATATTATTATCGACCAGACAGAGGCGATGACTGTCATAGACGTGAATACCGGTAAGTTTGTCGGGAAAGAAGAGCTTGAAGACACCATATTTAGGACCAATATAGAGGCTGTAAAGGAAGTAGCTTACCAGATAAGGCTTAGGAACCTTGGGGGTATTATCATAGTAGATTTCATAGATATGGAAAGACTTGAAAACAGGGAAAGGGTATTCAATGCCTTTGTCGAGGCGATGAAGAAAGACAAGGCGAAAAATACGATATCCCACATATCGGAACTCGGGCTCATACAGATGACAAGAAAACGCGTCAGGGAGAGCCTTGGCAGGATACTCTGCGAGCCCTGTCCATATTGTGAAGGCAAAGGCTTTGTAAAGTCACCTCGGACCCTCTGTTATGAGATATTCAGGAAGATAAAGAAGATTGCTGGGCGTGGTGGGGAGACGATTATTGTTACAGCTCATCCTTTAGTTGCAGAGCTTCTCTCTGATGAGGAACGCCCAGGGCTTGAAGTCATAGAAAATTTGTATAACGTAAAGGTTACCGTAAAGGAGAACCGAAATTTCCATCAGGAGAATTATGAGGTCACAGTTTTATGATAGAAAAGGTGATAAGCTACGAGAGAAGCTGTCAGGCAGGGGGTAGCCCTTTCGCTCATTCTCGTCCCGATAAGATCGGGACTCCGAGGCTTTTTCCTCTTTATATTAGTACATTCTATGGACTATCGGCAAAAGAAACCGCTCAAGGACTGTCCCCAGCCTGGCTACTCATGTAATGATAAACTCTAAATTAAAAAAACTAATAGGAATCCTTAAAGACATGCAGAGCGCTGTGCTTGCCTATTCCGGTGGTGTTGATAGCACTTTTCTTCTCAAGGCACTGCAGATTTCTGGCATTAAGGCACTTGCCGTAACTGCCGTCTCAGAAAAAACTCCCCGTAACGATCTGCTGACAGCAAAGAGGGTGACAGCAGAATTAGTTATAGAACACAGGATTATAGAAACAGATGAGCTTTTGATGGAGGAATTTGTGAATAATACACCGGAGAGATGTTTTTTCTGTAAAGATGAGCTTTTTAAGAAAATCTCTGACATAGCTGAATCCGAAGGATACATGTTTTTGCTTGATGGGAGTAATGTAGATGACACTCAGGATTACAGGCCTGGTATGAGGGCAGCAACAAATTACAATGTAAGAAGTCCCTTGATAGAATCGGGCCTTTCAAAGCAGGAGATTAGGGAACTCTCAAGACAACTTGGTCTTCCGACATGGGATAAACCTTCTTCTCCCTGCCTTTCCTCAAGGTTCCCATACGGCCAGAGAATAATGAAAGAGGCATTGCAACGAGTAGAGAAGGCAGAAGAATTCCTCATGGGGATTGGATTCAGTGAGGTGCGAGTGAGAGACCATGACAGTGTTGCAAGAATAGAGGTTGGTGAGAAGGAAATTGACCTGGTGTTAATACCCGAGAACAGAAGGCTTATTTCAGAAAAATTAAGATCTCTCGGGTATAGATTTGTATCTCTTGATCTTGAAGGTTACAGAATGGGAAGCTTGAACACGACGATCGGAAAAGAACCTTTACTTGACGTGAAGAATGATTAAAATGTTTAATGGTATGGTGTGGATTAAAAAATCTTTTCTTCTTCTTTTGATTCTTGTTATATGCTCCTGTTCAGGGAAAACAGTAGTCAAGCCTGTAGAGACATTTGACCCTGAAAAGTCCTTTGCAAATGCAAGTGAGCTGCTGGAGAAAAAAGATTATGAGGAGGCAAGGGCTTCTTTCCTTGAGATTAAAAATAGGGATATGTCAAAGAAATTTGCTCCCCTTGCTCAGCTTAAGATTGCTGATTCTTATGTGAAGGAAGATGAGCCTGAGCTCGCCGTTGCTGAATATCGAAGGTTCCTTGAAACCTATCCGGACCACAAATACGCTGCATATGCCCAGTATCAGATTGCTTCAACCTACTTCGACCAGATAGAAAGTCCAGAAAGGGGATTTAGCGTGGCGGCCAGAGCCCTTGAAGAATTCCAGAAGCTTAATAAGATGTACCCGAGAAACCCCTATAAAGACATCATTGACCTCAAAATCGAAAAGTGCAGAAATATAATAGCGAATTACGAGTTCCAAGTTGGAGAATTCTACTATAAGAAAGGCTCTTTCAAAGCAGCAGTCAGCAGATACGAAGAATTATTGAAAACCTATCCTGATTACCAGAGAGAGGCTGATGTGCTTTTTTATATCGGAATGTCCTACAAAAACCTCGGTCAGAAAGATAAGGCTTTAGAGTGTCTCAAACGCATTGTCGAGAAATATCCCAATAACAAACTTGCTGCTGATGCCAAAAAAGAACTCGCCCAAATCAAACCGTAAAGCGTGAAGCATAAAGCTCCATATACTTCTCTGTTATTAATCTCTCAAGATATTAAAAATTTGTTTAAGATTTTTTTCTATTCCCCCCTTTAGTAAAGGGGGGCGAGGAGGGATTTTACAAAAATGAATGGAAGGGAAAGATTATCCATAAAATCTCCCCTTCCCCTCTTTGCCAAAGAGGGGTTGAATTTTTTCAACCATTGGAACAGAGTTCGCTATGAATAAAACTACAAACGTAAAAGCCACCTCCACCCTAACCCTCCCCCCTCGAGGGGGGGGGAAGGGAGGGGGGAATCCTCGCTCCTCACGTATTGTGCCTTACGTCTCACGTCTCACGCCTCAAATCTATTATCCTGCCTTCCTGAATCTTAAGGGTAAAAGGACTATTGTTGTAGGGGGTGGTAAGGTTGCAGAAAGAAAGATCCTTGCACTCCTTAAGGCTGGTGCAAATATAACAGTTATAAGCCCTGATATTACCAAGAGGATTGAGCAGGAAAAGCGGAAAGGCAGGATAAAACATACCCCCAGACAGTACAGAAAAGGTGATAACAAAAAGGCATTACTCGTGATTGCTGCGACAGACTCTCAGTACATAAATAAAAAAGTTTCTGAAGAAGCCCCCTGTCTTATAAATGTTGTAGATTGCCCCTCTTTATGCAATTTCATAGTTCCGTCAGTTATAAAACGAGGCCCTTTAACTATTGCTGTCTCGACGAGTGGCATCAGCCCAGCCCTTTCAAAGTTGATTCGTAAGGAACTCGAGAAACTCTATGGTCCCGAATTTGTTGGGTATCTGAGCTTGCTAGAAAAAATCCGGGGAAAGGCCATGGAAGAAATCCGGGATAAAAAGAAAAGGACCGAGTTTTTCAAGAGCCTCGCATCAGAAGAGATGATAAGGATGTTAAGGGAGAAGGGATTTAAAGAGGTTGAAAAAGCGCTGAAGCGCTGAAGAGCGGAAGTAGTGCGTCATAATTAACTTTACTTTTTCTGTCATTCCTGCCCCTTGTCATTCCCGCGCAGGCGGGAATCCAGGGGTAAACTCCAGCAGGAATCCAGACGCCGTCCCTGCGAAAGCAGGGAACCATTAAACACTGGATTCCCCCGTATCAAGTACGGG
>JBGQMP010000156.1:0-4601 GCA_041500685.1 Thermodesulfovibrionia bacterium
CACGAAACTGCTGAGGCTCTCCGGATCTACCCGCCCATCGCCATGTGAGATCGTCTCCAGCGCAATGTCATACACGCGCGGAAGACCAGCCGATGGACTATTCAGCAGTCGAGGCAGTTCCCGGCTGTAACCCTTTGGCAAGTGCCTCCTGGCCGTGCGAATCTGCTCTTCAATAAGATAGAAGTTATCGAGCAGCCATTCCCCGGCCGGCGTAATACGGCGGTTTGTCTTAACAGCCTCCGTCAGCAGGTTGCGGACTCCAAGCAGCACGCCTTCATTATCAGCCAGCCGCGTCAGAAGCCGGTCCCGTGCACGTCCCAGCCCCAACTTGTGCAAGCCCGCCAAGGTCTTACCATGCTGCTCCATCTGATCGCTACTGAACAGTTCCGATCGCAGCGGTGGCTCGGCGTCGGCGTACTTTTGAGCTAGGCCGTCTCCGCGCCGGCTCGCCCTCAAATGGGGCAGGTTCCTGAGAATGGTCTTGCTACTCACCTTCAAGTTTTAGGTCTCCTTCTTAGAAGCAAAGTCTCAAGATGTTAAGTTAAGTTAGGTTATTATTAGGAAGTTATCACTGTTTTTCTTTGTCTTTCACGGCTTGCTTACAGGACTTACAAAGAAAAATGAGTTGGCCTTCGATTATGGTTCTATATAAGTGATGCTTACAAAATAATTTACTACATTCGTGACATTTCCCCCCATGGTTATAACTAAAGTTACGTCCACATTGCAAACATGTAAAAGCGATAATTTTCATAATACCCTAATTTCAAATATGATTAATACTTGCTATTTATTACCATGAGAAATCCACCGTTCTGTTCAGTATATCATAGGTAATGACGATAGGCAGCACTTCACATCGATCACTGGAGCATTGAGTTATGAGTTACAATGATACAAATTGTTCGGGGTGTCCATCAATTCGGGGTAAGGTCAATGAGGGAGTCCCGATCTTATCGGGACAAGAATGAGCGAAAATACTATATCCTCCTCGTGTGCATAAAATTTATGAATCAAATGGGCTAAAATTGGATAAGGTAAAAGAATCTTTTATAGTAAAATTATCATGTTTAAAGACGATACTTATTATGATGTAGTTGTTATCGGTGCTGGCCATGCCGGCTGTGAGGCAGCACTTGCATCTGCACGTATGGGTTTTTCCACCTGTCTCTTCACAATGAACCTCGATACAATCGCACAGATGTCATGTAATCCGGCTATTGGTGGTCTCGCAAAAGGTCATCTCGTCCGTGAAATCGATGCCCTCGGTGGAGAGATGGCAAAGGTTACAGACAGAGCAGGAATCCAGTTCAGGATGCTCAATATGAGCAAGGGTCCTGCTGTCTGGTCTCTGAGGGCGCAGGCAGACAGGGTTTTATACAGGCTTTTAATGAGAAGAGTCCTTGAGTTTCAGGGAAACCTCGATATAAAGCAGGCATCTGTCGAAAAGATAATTGTAGAGGATGGAAAGGTAAAAGGAGTTCTCACATCACTCGGTATCTTCTACGAGGCAAAAGCTGTCATTGTCACAACAGGCACCTTCCTCAAAGGGTTAATACACATCGGCCTTGAGAACTTTTCTGCTGGGAGAGCCGGTGAGTTCCCGTCAATAGGTCTCTCTGATTCACTGCAATTATTGGGCTTGAAGTTAGGACGCCTCAAGACAGGTACACCTCCAAGGCTTGATGCCAAAACGATAGACTTTTCGAAAACAGAACCCCAGTGGGGAGACGAACCGCCCCAACCTTTCTCACATAGCACGGAGCAGATAACCAATCCACAGCTCCCATGCTATATAACCTATACAGGCAGTGAAACCCATAAGGTAATACTGGGCAGTCTTGACCGCTCACCTCTTTACTGCGGCCGCATTAAAGGAATTGGCCCAAGGTACTGCCCTTCAATCGAGGACAAGGTTGTAAGGTTCTCTCATCGTGAGCGGCATCAGGTCTTCCTTGAGCCAGAGGGACTCGAGACAAAAGAGTATTATGCAAACGGTATATCCACAAGCCTTCCTTATGATGTCCAGGTAAAGCTCGTGAGGACTATTCCCGGACTCGAAGAAGCTGAGATTATGAGACCAGGATATGCAATTGAATATGACTTTGTTTTTCCAACTCAGCTCAAACATAGCCTTGAGACGAAAAGTATTGAGGGGCTCTTTCTCGCAGGACAGATAAATGGGACGTCAGGCTATGAGGAGGCTGCTGCACAGGGGCTGATAGCTGGTGTGAATGCATCTCTGAAACTTCAGGGAAGAGAACCCATGATCTTAGGCAGGCATGAAGCATACATAGGGGTTCTCATTGACGACCTCATAACAAAAGGCACGAACGAGCCTTACAGGATGTTTACATCGAGGGCAGAATACAGGCTTCTCTTAAGGCATGACAATGCTGATCTGCGTTTGATGGATAAAGGTTATGAAATCGGTCTCCTGGACAAAAGCCTCTATCAAATATTTCTGGAAAAGAGAAGGCTGATTGACGAAGAACTTCAGCGCCTTAAGAAGACACGGATGAAGTTTGATGGGACTGAAAAGAATGAATCTCTGGAGCAGCTCTTAAAAAGACCTGAGATGACCTATGAATTCATAGAAGAACATTCACCGTCCGATAAACCGCTCACCAAGGAAATGAAAAAACAGGTAGAGATCCAGGTGAAATATGATGGTTATATACGCCGCCAGATGGAGATGGCTGAGAGGCTCAAGAAGGTAGAAGAAAAAAAGATACCCGAAGATTTCAATTACAGTTCTGTAAACGGGCTTTCAAAAGAGATACAGAGTAAGTTGCAGGAAATAAGACCTGCAAATCTCGGCCAGGCAAGCAGGATCCCTGGAGTAACCCCTGCTGCCATTTCTCTCTTATTGGTAACAATAGAGCGATTGAAGAGAGAACGTGGGCAGAAAAGAGTGAGCTCTTGAGTCAGGGGAACAGTTGTGACATAAAATTAAGGTTATTCTGGCAGAAAGATAAACAGCATTGGATATGCTACAAGTAGCCCTTGTGAAGTGACATGTTTTTATTGTTTTTATTATAGGATAAACTCAAGAGGAGTTTTGTCTTGAAGTCCCCAGTAAAACCGATGAGAAACACACATGAAGATATGGGAAGTGTCCCTTTACCTTACCGTAATTGTTGGGCACCATGAGTCCATTAACGCGGTTTGAAGCACTATGAAGAAAAAAACAGTCATTCTAATATCTTTTGTCATCTGCACGCTGTTAGCTTTATGTATTTTCGTTTCATGGTGGTTAGCGCTTACCATCGGATTGATTATTCTTGGAAGTCTTGGACATATTGAGCGAATTCTAAATATCAAATGGTCCAGGAAGTGGAGTATTTTCCTTCTTATTCTGTTTGGCCTACTGTCCGCAGGTAATATCATATATTCCCATTATAAAGAGCGCAACTTACATGAGAAAATAAAGCGAGCGGAAGGTGATGCTACAACAGCCAAGAGTCAAGTCGCTGATCTTACTGAAAACGAACACAACTTACGCGAGAAACTAAAGCAGACTGAAGATACTGCTTCAACGGCCAAGGGTCAGATTGCTGATCTTACCGAGTATGGGGAGGTAGCTACCTATGACTTTAATGGCTATCAACAATCCGGCCTATTCCTTTCCCCATTCACACCTGTTGCCAAATGGAATGAAGGTCACCTGACCGTTCGCAATGGAGTTTACCGTTTTGACTGCAGCCAGGATTCAATGAACCTCTATGAAAACATAATAAAGAAATGCCCAAAGTTCCCATTTGCATACCTTGCTCTTTCTCAGTGTCTGCTCAACAGAAAAGACCCTTCCTGGAAAGAATACGCCACGAAGGCCCAATTAATACTTCAAAAAACGACAAAAATACCTCTTCATTCACAAGCCCACGACGGATGGTTAACGCAAGTAAATAAGCTATTAGATCCCGCTCAGATGAATAGCGTTTTAAGTTCGGGTAAAAAGCATGAATCCGAATATAGGGAGCCCAACAAGCCGCTGGAGAAGGACACGCGATAAAACGCGCGCTTCTCAGCTTTTCCGTTAGGCCCATTGAAATAAAGGGGAATAGATATATCGTGGTAGCCTTTCAACATACGCTATGAGCATGATCAAGAAATCTCTCGCAGATCATTACCCTGAATTGATCAAATCCTGGCATCCCCATAAGAATAGCTCTCTCACGCCATATAAGATTGCGCCCAAAAGCAATAAAAAAGTCTGGTGGCAATGCAGTCAAGGTCATGAATGGCAGGCTTCAATTGCAAACAGAACCGGCGTAAATAAGACGGGTTGTCCTTATTGTGCTGGAACAAAGCCGACAGATAACAATAATTTTGCCGCATTATTTCCTCATCTTGTAAATGAATGGGATTTTAAAAAAAACGGTTCCATTGGTCCCAATGCTTTCAAGCCTAACAGTCATGAAAAGATTTGGTGGAAATGCAAGGAAGGTCATGAATGGCCAGCAATTCACGGTAAAGCATCACGAACAATTTATTATCACATGGCGTACTTATTCCGCTTGTAATATACTCTCCAACCCTTCTTTTCTTAGGTAATTGTTGCTTTTTATTCTTCAGGTATTGAATAAAATATTAGTAGA